>JBFEOQ010000004.1:0-71775 GCA_041550515.1 Thermoplasmatota archaeon
AAATTATTTTCTATCTTTAATATACTTTTTATATTTTTAATTTTAATTGCAAATATATCTACAACATCCTCAGGCTATCAACAATTTTTAAATAAAACAAAAGAAACACAATTAAAATATGATCTTTTAATAATTACTGCAGATGTTTTTTCAGAATATTTACAACCGCTAGTTAATCATAAAAATAATTATAACATAAAGACAATTATTACAACTGTTGAAGAAATATATTCTCAAATATATTGGATAGGAAAAGATAATGCAGAAAAAGTAAAATATTTTATTAAAGAAGCAAAGGAAAACTGGCAAATAAAATATGTATTACTTGTTGGAGGGCGAAAAGACCAATCTGAATCTGAAACTTGGTGGGTTCCAGTAAGATATTCATATCTTAGTAGGCCATATGATTCATGGCCTGAAAAAAAATTTTTGACTGATCTATATTTTGCAGATATTTATGACTCTGAAGGAAATTTTAGTAGTTGGGATGATAATGATAATGGTATCTTTGGAGAATGGCCAATAGAACAATCTGCTTTAGATATTCCTGATTTATATCCTGATGTTTGTATTGGTAGATTACCATGTAGAAATATTTATGATGTTAAATTAGTTGTTAATAAAATAATTCACTATGAAAATAGTGTTTTTGATGATTCATGGTTTAAAAAAATGGTAGTTGTTGCTGGTGATACTTATCCTGAAAAAACAGATTATATTGATGGTGAAAATTATACTCAGCAAGCTCTTGATATTATGTCTGATTTTGAATCAATTAAAATTTGGGGTTCTCTAAATAACCTTAAAACTAGAAATATTGTCAAAGCAATAAATCAAGGATGTGGCTTTATCTTTTTTTCAACACATGGTGGTCCTGGTTCAGTTTCCACTCACCCGCCTTATAACAATGATGAGTGGATTGGCAGATTTGGTCTTAGAAATATGCCTTTTTTATTTAACTATAATAGACTGCCAGTTTGCACCGCAGCTAGTGGTTGTTTTGTTAGTATGTTTAATGTAAGTCTTGGACATTCTGATTGGTTATATTGGCATGGTTTACCTTATAATATACATCGTTGTTGGAGTTGGTCCCTAGTTAGAAAACCTTTCGGTGGATGTATTGGTGTTATAAGTTCTACGGCTTTTAGTTATGAATCACCAGATATAAATAGAGGTGTTGGTGGTTGTGAATGGCTAGATATTCATTTCTATGAAAAATACGCAAAAAACAATATAAACATTTTAGGTGAATGTTGGTCAAATACTATTACAAGTTTTTTACAAAACTTTACAATTAACTGGTCTGATACTAGTAATAAAGGCGATGCTATCATAGTAAAAAACTGTCAACAATGGTTATTAATCGGTGATCCAAGTTTAAAGATAGGTGGGTACAACTAATTTTTTTTAATCTTAATGAGTTAAACCAAAAAATTATTTTTTTAAATTCTTTTTAACTTGAAAAACATAACGGGTTGGGATACGTTTTTTTTTACCCGTCCAATAACCGCAATTGTCACATCTAAACTCTATTGTTACTTCTCCACCCCAGATTGTTAGATTTTTAACATTTTTTAGGTTGTTACTGCATACTGGACATTTATTCATTGTTTTATGCGGATTACCTTCCCTAGAGTGGATATCTAATTTTATAAAATGACTATTTATGGCAATATTTCTAAGCCTGCTATTACTAACACCATATTTTTTATTTTTTGTTTTCAGTTCTTTTTCAACAAGATTTTTAAGTTTCAACTGAGAATTAATAGTTCTATGTTTTGTAAATATTTTTTTAAGAGCTTTTCGAACCTGTTCATCTGAAGGTATATGATAACTCATAAATGATGAAAGATATATTTTTTCTATTTATATTGTTTTATAAAGAAATAGTTCTGAGTAAATCTGTTCTACTGATTATTCCAACTATTTTTTCATTTTCAATTAAAGGCAGCATTCCAATATTATTTTTTAACATAATATTTGCTGCTTCATAAGCATATATATTTGGTTGAATCCATATAGCTGGTTTTTTCATAAAATCTTCGATAAGTAATTCTTCAAGCTGATGTTTCTGTCTGCCTAATGGAAATGAACTTTTGAGATTAGCTAATGCAAAGGCTATCTCATTATCACTTATTATTCCAACAAGTTTTCCATCTTTAAAAACAGGTAATCTTGCAATATTATGGTCAACCATAATCCGTCTTGCATGAATAACACGTTCATCAGAAGAAACAGTAATAATTTTCTTATTAGCAAGTTCACTTACTTTCTTTTTACTTTTAACAAAGGGTAATAAATCTGCTTTTGTAATAACTCCTAATAGTTTTGCATTTTCTGTAACACATAACATAGTGGGCCCTGGTTCACCTACTTTTTCAAGTATTTTTTCAACTTCTGTTTCAGGATGAACACATTCAATGTTTTTATCAGTTACACTTGATGCATGTAGTCTTGATGGAGGTACTCCTTTTTTACGAATTGAGCCAAGTTTATATGCAATTATATTATCGGTTACTAATCCGACTAACTTTTTTTCTTCTAAAACAGGTATCTTTGTTATTTCATGTTTTTTCATAAGATGTAACACATGTTTTAGATTTTCATCTTTATCAACTGCTATAATATCTTTTGTCATAACTTCTTTAACTTTCATGTCTTTTCCCTCTTATTATCAAAACAATTTATATTAGTCATATTTTAAAGAGTCTATACAACTTTCACATAGCAACTTACCATCAACATTTTTAAGATTAGTTGATAGAACTCCACAATCTTCACATTTACCAGAAAATATCTGATCTTTATAATGTGCTTCATCCCTTACAGTTATATCATGCCACTCTCTTGATATTTCATGGAGAACTGGTGAAATCCTTGAAATGTCTTTCTGTGTAATAATACCAATTAATTCATTGTTTTCAACAACAGGAAGTCTACGAACATTACATTTACCCATAGTTTTCATTGCTTTTTCAAGAGTAAAAAAAGAATCAATAATTATTACTGGAGTTGACATAACATCTCTTATTTTAACATCTTTTGGATTTTTTGTTTCTGCAACTACTTTTTTTATTATATCACTCTCTGTTAGTATACCTATAGGTAGATTTTTTTGTACAACTAATACATTTCCTATTTTTCTTTTTTTCATTAGTTTTGCCGCATCTAAAACTGTTAAACCCGGATCAATTATTGCTAGGTTTGTACTCATTGCTTCCTTAACAATTATCTCATGACTCATATTTTTTCCCACTCGAACTATTTTTTGATACCAAACATTAATACCTATTACGGTATTTTATATTTTCATATGTCTGCAAGTCAATATGAACGTGAACTTAAAGGTATATTTGAAGGAGATACAAAAATTATTTCTAAGATTACAAAAACTTGTACAACATTTGAAAAAGATAATTATTTAAAAATCTCAACAAAACCATTTGCAGTTATAAGAGCTGCAGGCTCACTTGGAATAGATTTAGTTGCAGTAAGAGGCGATGTTACTTTTTTAACAGAAGTTAAAACAAGTATCGATAATACCCTTCATTTTAGCAGCAATAGCGGTAAACCACAAAAACAAGCAGAAAAAATGATTAAAATATGTGAAAATACAAAAACACTACCAATTTATGCATTTAGAACAAAGAATATTAGGGGTGACAGCTGGCGTATATTTACACTTGACTTTTTTGGTTTAGAAGGTAGACTTAGTGTAGTTCATAATAGGTTACCAAAAATAAAACGTAGTAATAATGGTAATTTTGTTATGAGATGGGAGGAAGGTATGCCTCTATCTGATTTTATATCTTATTTATGTAAATAAAAAAAGTTATGGAAACGTTTTTAGCACCTTTCTATATTCATGCTATGCTGATTAAAATGAAAAAAATGCTTGTTGCATATGATGGATCAGATGCTTCAAAAAAAGCAATTGAATTAGTAAAAAAATGTGCTAACAAAGAAGATGAAATAACACTCCTTACGGTTGTTCCTGCAGAACTTGCAGAGTCTTCTTTTACAAAAATGCTTCTACCTACAATAGACTTAAGTGATATAGTTAGAAGTGGTAGTTTTAAAGATAAAGCAAGTGAATCATTATCCAAAGTTGTTAAAGATTTTGAAGATCATGTTTCAAAAGTAAAAGTTGCAGTTGAAGATGGAGATCCAGCTGATGAAATTTTAATAACTGCAAAGAAAACAGATGCAGATATTATAGTATTAGGATACAAGGGTTATGGAAAAGAAGGTCGTTTTCTACTTGGTAGTGTTACAGATAAAGTAGTTCGTCATGCAGCTATATCTGTTCTTGTTGTAAGATAAAAACATTAATAACAGCCTTTATTTATCCCATTTTTTATTTATGCATCCTGTAGAAGATATAAGAGGAGGTAAAAGCCAAATTTTAAAAGGAAAAATAATAATATTAGCAGTAACAGGCAGTATTGCTGCCGTAGAAACAATAAAACTTTCTCGAGAATTAATACGTCATGGAGCAGAAATAATACCAGTACTCAGTCCTTCTGCAATTAAATTTATCCATCCAGATAGCTTATGGTTTGCAACAGGAAAAAAACCAATCATAGAACTTACCGGCGAAACAGAACATGTACGCCATCTTGGTAAAGTAAAAAAACCAGCAGATATGCTTCTTATATGCCCTTGCACTGCAAATACAATATCAAAAATTGCAAATGGAATTGATGACACAAATGTTACCACTTTTGCAACAACTGCAATCGGTTCAAAAAAACCAGTTATAATTGTTCCTGCAATGCATTTATCAATGTACGAACATAAAATAATACAAAAAAACATAAAAAAACTTAAGGAGATAAATATAATTTTCATCGAACCTTTAATCGAAAAAAACAAGGCAAAAATGCCTGATATCAACAAAATCGTAGCTAATGTTATTAAAAATATTGGTAAACAAGATTTGTATGATAGAAAAATACTTGTTATTGGTGGACCTACATCTGAAAAAATAGATGATATAAGATATATAACTAATCGCAGCTCAGGAAAAACCGCAGTTTCTCTAGGAAAAAATGCTTTTTACAGAGGTGCAGATGTTGAACTATGGTACGGTATAGGTTCTGAACCAGTACCAAATTATATTAATAAAACTGATTTTACTTCTATAGATGATATTCTAAAACTTATTAAAAAAAATAACCTGAAAATTTATGATTCAATTATAATTTGTGCAGCAATTTCAGATTATATTCCTATAAAACATAAAGGAAAAATTTCATCAGAAAAAGAAAAATTAATAATTAAATTAAAAAAAGCTCCTAAAATAATATCTTTACTACGTAAAGAATCACCGAATTCAAAAATCATAGGTTTTAAAGTTGAAGATAAAAAAGATAAATTACCTAATAAAGTAGAGAATCTACTAAAAAATAATAAACTTGATTATGTTATAGGAAACACGATTTCTGGATTTGAAAGCAAGGAAAACGAAATCTGGATTTTTGATAAAAATGGTAAAACCTTTTACAAAAAAGGAAAAAAAGATAACCTTACAAACATAATTTTAGATCTTATAAAATAAATTGGAAAAACATATGATAGCTAAAGCATTTGCACCTGGACATATATCTGGTTTTTTTGAACCAGTTTTACATTTTGAAGATTTAATGCATACTGGTTCAAGAGGTGCAGGTTTTAGTATATCTCTTGGAGCTTTATCAGAAGTAATGGTTGAAGAATCACAATCAAATGATATACAAATTTTTATAAATGGTAAAAGATCATATGCACAAGTTACTAATCTTGCATTAAAAAATATAATAGGTAATAATTCTTTTAATGTTGTTGTTAAAACCCAACTGGATTTACCTACCGGTCAGGGTTTTGGTATGAGTGCAGCAGGAGCACTTAGCTCATGTTTAGCTCTATGCAAATGTTTTAACTTTCCTCCCGAACATGCCTTAAAAGCAGCCCATGCCGCAGAAGTTCAACTCAGAACAGGTCTTGGTGATGTAGTTAGTAGTTATTTTGGAGGCCTTGAAATTCGGAAAAGTGCAGGTTTACCCCCATGGGGGTTTATCGAACATATTCCTGGTAAATTTGAACTTGTTTTATGTGTTACTGGTAAAAAAATTGATACAAAAAAAATATTAAATAATCCAAATATTGTAAAAAAAATATCTCAATATGGTAGAATTTGTACTCAAAAATTACTTGAAAAACCATCAATTGAAAACTTTTTTTACCAATCTCAATTTTTTACAAAAAAAATATGTCTTGCTGATAAAAAAACTTATCAAGCAATTAACACTGTAAAAAACCTTGGTACTGCTAGTATATGTATGCTTGGTAACAGTATTTTTGCGACAGGTAATACAGAAAAACTATGTCGTGTTTTATCAGTTTTTGGAAAAATATATGTCTGTTGTATTGATGAATATGGAGCTAGAATTATAGAAAAATAAAATCAGTATTTTTGAATTTTTTCAGGATATTTTTTAATCTAAATTACCAAATATGTTTTATATAATAAACAGATTCCAATTGTTTTATCACATTGAAAATTTACCCATTAATATATTTAAAGTTTAATCGAGCTAAATTAAAAAAATAAGCCTCTTTCACAAAATTAAGTTTAATAAGTACGCAATGAGGTTAAAATGATAAAAATATATAAAACAATCAACAGAGAACTAAAAGAAATTGATTCTTATACAAAAGATAGTTGGGTTAATATTACTTACCCTAAAAAAGAAGAAATTGAAAAAATATCAAAAGAATTAGAGATTCCATTAGATTTCTTAACAGATCCAACAGATATTGATGAACGAGCACGTATAGAAATTGAAAAAAAGACAATCCTAACTGTTTTAAGAATACCTTGTTTTGAAGGAGATGAAGTTGAGATACCATTTACTACAGTACCACTTGGTATAATATTCACAGATGATATGGTAATAACAATATGCTTAAAAGATACTGAAGTAATTAATGATTTTATAAAAGATAAAGTAAGAAATTTCTCTATACTTAATAGAACCAGGTTTTTATTACAAATATTACTTAAAACCTCAATGTTGTATGTGAAATATTTAAAAGAGATTAATCGCAGAACATCTTCGATAGAAAAAGAGTTACATAAAGCAATGAAAAACGAGGAGTTAATTAAACTTTTAAACATTGAAAAAAGTCTTGTTTCGTTTACTTCATCATTAAAGTCAAACGAATTAATGATGGAAAAACTTCAAATTGGAAAGATAATTAAAATAAATCTTGAAGATAAAGATTTTCTTGAGGATATAACTATTGATAATAGACAAGCAATTGAAATGTCAAATATATATAGTAATATTTTAAGTGGTATGATGGATGCATTTGCTTCCGTTATTTCCAATAATTTAAATGTCGTCTTAAAATTTTTAACATCTGTAACTATAATACTAATGATACCTACACTGGTAGCAAGTATTTATGGAATGAATGTTGAATTACCATTTCAACGTTCCCCTCAAGCTTTTGGTATAACAATGATTATTTCACTAGTTTTCTCTATAATCGGAGTTTTGATCTTTATGAAAAGAAGATGGTTTTAAAACTTGTCCATATTTTTTATAGATAGCATGTTCTATATCTTTCCCAGATTATATCAGTATTATCTTGAATAGATTTTAAAGTTTTTTCATCCCTAACTGGTGTAAAAAGATGTTTGAAACGACCTTGATACTTAATCCATTCTTCAATAGGTTTTGGCTTAATCTTTTTCTCAAGTAAAAGCTTGCTTTTACCATTAAAAGTCATTTTTTCATTTTCAAATTCATAAAGAGCCCATGCACCAGTTTCAACTGCTAAAACCCCCATTTCAACTGTTTTTTCCATAGGGAAACGCCAACCAGGTGGACATGGTGCAAGAATTTCTATATACTTTGAACCTTTGATGCTTTTTGCTTTTTTTAATTTTTTATATAAATCCTCAGGGTAAGATACACATGTTTGAGCAGCATATGGGACATGATGAGCACGAATTATATCACCCATTTCTTTACGAATTTCTGTTTTTCCACTAACAGTAGTTGTAGTCCAAGCGCCAAGAGGTGTTGCACCACTACGTTGAATACCTGTATTAGAATAAATTTGATTATTATAACAAATATAAATAAAATTTGTTTGACGCTCTATTGCTCCTGAAAGCGCTTGAATACCAATATCATATGTTCCACCATCACCTGCCCAAGCTACAACCGTGGTATCTTTTTTGCCTTGCATTCTAAGTCCTGCTTCAACACCTGATGCACCAGCTGCGGCTGCTTCAAAAGCAATATTCATGACAGGTATATCAAAACAAGTTTTAGGATACAAACTTTCAATAACTGCTGTACAACATGCAGGAACGATCATTATAGTATTTTTACCAAGTGCTTTAAAAACTGTTCTTAATGCCATTGTAGCAGGACAACCCGGGCACGCAGCACTACCTGCTAGAACACACTCAGTATCAGGAATATCTTTAATCGCCATTTATGCTTTCACCTCTTTAAAACCATACCAGATAGTATCTTTGAATTTTCCTTTAATCGATTTTTTATACATATCTATAATATGATTGTAGGTAACGTCTTTTCCACCAAGTCCTGCTATAAAACCAGTAACTTTAACATTAGATTTTTTATACAAAGCACTTTTAACTTCTGTGAATAATGCTCCTTCATTACCACATGAAATATTTCTATCTATTACAATTAAATCTGCTTTTTTTGCAAGTTTAACTATTTCCTCATTAGGAAATGGTCTAAAAGTTCTAATACGTGCAAGTCCAATTTTGCATCCTTCTCTTCTGAGGTAATCAATAGCAACTTTACTTTCAGCAGCAATTGCACCCATTGCTAGGAGAATTGTTTCAGCATCTTCACATTTATATTTTTCTATTAAATCACCATTAAAACGACCAAATTTGTTTTCCCATTCTTTTGTAATTTTAGGAATAAGTTTTTTTGCATTTTCATGAGCATCTTGCATAGCTCGACGTATTTTCTCATAATGTTCAGGCATTATGATATTTCCAAAAGTAATTGGATTTTTTGGATCTACTTTCCATAGAGGTTTGTATCTACCAAGATAATCATCAATTTCTTTTTGATTTGGGATTTCTGCAGGCATTGATGTATGTGACAAAATAAATGCATTATAACTTATCATTACTGGTAGAGCAACATCTCTGTTTTCACCTAGTTTAAATGCTTGTATAACGGTATCAAAAATCTCTTGGTTACTACTGCAATAAAACTGTATCCATCCAGTATCTCTCTGACTGATGCTATCATTTTCATCAGCCCATATATTCCAGCCAGGTCCTATTACACGGTTAATGTTACACATGACAACCGGAAGACGAGCAAGTGCTGCCCAATGAAGCATTTCATGCATAAGTAAAAGACCATGTGATGATGTTGCTGTGAATGTTCGTACACCTGTAGCTGCGGCCCCAATACATGCACTCATAGCAGAATGCTCACTTTCAACACATATGAATTCACCTTTGTATTCACCTGATTTTATAAAACTTGCTATAGCTTCTACAACAGTTGTTTGTGGTGTAATTGGATATGCAGCAACAACATCAGGTTTTGCCATAACGGCTGCTTTTGCAGCAATATAATTTCCAGTGTTAATCATAATGTTTTTCATTGTTGTCCCTCTCTTTCCATAGTTATTGCTTTTACATTACATACATTTGCACATATCCCACATCCTTTACAATAATTCATATCAATTTTTACTGAGCCATCTTTTTTTTTCTTAACAGTACCTTCGGGACAAAATATCCAACAACGGAGACATTTAACGCATTTATCTTTATTAAAAATTGGTTTAAATACTCTCCAGCTACCTGTTTTTCCCATTGATCCTTCTTGTGGATAAGATATGGTTGTTACAACATTGTATTTTTTACTCAAAAATTCACCTCTGTTGAATCATACGCATCTTGTGTTGCTCTTATATTTTGTTTTCCTTGTTCACCTTTCCATTTTTCTTGTATAACACTTTGTATTGATTTTAAAGTAACTTTATCAAGTACTTTTGGTAATGCTCCAAGAATTGGTGTATTTACAACAGGTATTCCTCCAACAAGAATATCATATTTTATTGCAACTCCTGTTGCATCAACTGTTGCAACTTTATATTTTTCTGAAAATGGATATTTATCTGGTTTTTTACGAGTGTTTATTAATATTTTTCCATCTTTTTTTAATCCTTTTAATACGTCTACAATGTTCATTATACTTTCATCTTGAACTATTACTATGTCTGGGTTATATATCTCACTTCGAAGATTTATTTCATCATCTGATATTCTTGCAAATGCACGTACTGGAGCTCCTCTTCTTTCAGCCCCGAAAAAAGGGAATGCTTGTACTCCTTTATTTTTATCTTTTAATGCTGCTGCAACTAATAAGTTTGCAGCTGTGACAGAACCTTGTCCTCCACGTCCATGAAACACTATTTCTATTAAATATTTTGATGGCACTATAATACACTCCCGAAACTGGGAATATAAATACCACATATAACTGTTTTGAATCTATTTAATATCATGTTAACATCTTAAAAAATTTGATTTTATAATGGATATTTTTGTAAAATATCTGTTTTTGATATTATTCCTATAGCTTTACCATTTTTTACAACTAGTATTGCTGGATATATCTTTAACATTTCATTAACAAGTGTTATATTTGTATCTTCTGGAATAGTTGGTAATGCTTCATCCATTATGTCTTTAATTTTTAAATTCTTATTTTTAATTTTATCATACTTTTTTATAAATAATTCCTCAGATATACTTCCTACTAATACTTTTTCTTTAAAAACTGGCATTTGTGATATTGCATTTTTAACCATTAAATTCAATGCTTTATTTATAGTCTGCTCTTCTTGTATTGATATTATTTTTCTTGAAAAAACATCTTTTGCTTTTATTTGATCATGTTTTCCAGCTATTTCTTGTTCAAGTGTGATTAATATTTTTCTAGCAATTGAATAAGATGGTTCAATCTTTGCATTTTCTATTTTAGTAATTATTGATTGGCTTACACCTGCGAGTTTTGCGAGTTCTGCTTGTGTTAATCCTAATTTTTGTCTCATTTTTTTTATTTTTTTTAGTTCCTCGAGCATGTATATAATAATAATATCTATGTTTTTATTCTTATTGGAATAAATATCACATAATAAATTCTAAAAATTTTATATAGAATAAAAACTCCTATAAAGCTATAATATTGAAATTTTAAAGAGATTTTTCAAAGAGATATTGTAATATCTTTAATAAAATTGAATTTGATTTTATTTTATTTTTTATTACCTTAAACTCCATTATTCCCCAGTCACTTTCTGCACCATTTACATCTTTTAATTTGGCTTTAATTGTATAAGTTTTTGTTATATTCCAGTTATGGTATTCAGTAATATCTGTACCAGATATATAGGGTCCTTTCCATCCACTGGTGTTACCATCACCCCAATCCCAAAAGCAGTAGATTATATTATCCTCAGGATCTTCTATATTGGTAATTTGAAAAGTATATTCTTGTTCAGGTTTACCTGTAATAGGTCCTGTAATTTCTGGTTTTTTTGGAGAATAGTTATCAAGTTTGAAAATCCTGAGTGTTGGATCTCCAAAGAGACACATACCATAATACCATTCTTGTTCCCAAAGCTCAAAAGGTGTTTGTTTGTCAAACCATATTTGAAATGCTTCTCCTACTGTGAAGCCTTCTCCAAGTGGTTTTGTAAAATCATTAAAGTTAAGCATACTTCCAGATTTTGATGATGCAACAGTTATTAATCCATATGTTGTATTAAATATATATGAGCCTGCAAGGTAGTTTTCATCTGTATATCTACCTGGTCCACATGCAAATAAATTATAAAAGAGTACAGGGGGATCATTGGATTGAATATTAGAGGAGTTCACCCAATCTCCGTTATCAAAAAAGTTACCTATGTTAAAGGGGCATCCATTTCCTATTCCTCTTTCCCATTTTCCTAATGTTGCAGGTTCATTTAGACTTGGTTCAACGTTTAATTCTCCATTTAAGTAATCATATGATAGTCTTGTATTTTGATTTTTATTGACATATGGTCCATTTATCAACCATTTACCAATATGTGTAACTGGATTTGATTCGGGATTATAACTTATACCCTCAATTTTGTCACCATTTGAATTACATATTTTTGCACTGAAACCAGTATCACCCATCCATTCTGATATTTTAACAAGAAGTCTGTTTTCATCTGGTTGGAGGGTGATATCTATTTTTTTATAATCTGGGGTAAAATCACCATATTTATTATCATAAAGTATTTGTTTACCATTAAGCCATACTCGTGCTCCATCATCGTATCCTATCCATAATTGACATGTTTTTTCTGAATCTGCAATTATTTTTGTAAAAGCATAATATGCTCCATAATCAGCATCATCATAATTACTATTTATATCTATATAGGGACTTCCTGAGTTATATAATGTCCATGTTTTTCCACCCATGCTATCTCCTTGATTTGGATTGATATTTGCTTCGATTTTTTTAAGATAATTAGTACTTAGATATACCCAAAAATTATCAGATGAATCTTGATGAAAACCATTTAGTAACCAACTGCGAATGTATTCAGCCTCTGTTCCATAATAATTAGGGTTACTTATTTGATATATTAGATCATTAAAAGCTGTATTATATGTGTCTGTGATTCGTGCAGAAAATTTATAGTCTCCCCCACCCTGGCTTATTTTTAACAGGAGTTGATTCCAACCTTCGTTTAAATGTATATTGATTCTAAATTCATCTTTTCTCCATCCAGAATATCTATCTCTTGTAAAAATTTCTTCTTTGTTTAACCAGACTTTTATTCCATCGTCAGAGCCTAAAAGAAGTCTAGCATCTCTGTTTATTGGTGAGTAGATATATATATGAGCATATGCAGCTGATTCAGTTGGTCTTGTCCCAAAATAATGACCACCTGAGTAACTATGAGCACAAACTTGTACAAAATGGTATCCCAAACTCATTTGATCAAGATAGTCCTGAGCAGTTGTATAAAATCCATTATCAAATCTTGTAACATCATCATCATAAATATTATCTATACTTACATCCATATCAAACCAATCTTCTTCAACATATTCCAATCCCCGCCATGGTTGCCAGAGTTGACCAGTTCTATACTGATTAACTTTTGAAAAATAATCGTTTATCATATTTTTTTCAGAGTCATATTTTAAGGTTGATGCATAAATACGACCTACATATATTTCTGGTCCAGTGTCACCTGTATCAGAAGTATGGAATTCATAATCTCCATCTTTATCATTATCTTGCCAGTTACCATCAAGATCCATATAAAATAAATCACATGGAAATACATCCCCAGATACTTCAGCCCAAGCAGCAGTTATGTCACCTATGAAAACTATACCTTTACTACCTTGATTGTATTGTTCTTTTATCCAACTTTTTATTTCATCAGGTGTACCATATAAAACCGTTTCTAAATGTACTGAATATCCTTCAACAGTAAGATCATTGATATATTGAGTTATATTTTCAGAAATTTTTGGATAAAGTATTTCATCAACTAATAGGGAGATGATATTATTATTTTTTATTGAAACAATGTCTGGTTTAAAAAATTCTGCCGGTTTTAATGGATGAGTTTTTATATATTCTTTATAAATTCCAGGTAGTTCACCATTTGGTGAAAACCATTGTAATTTTTTAATATATCTTCCATCTTGAATTTCTGATATTTCTAATTTTTCATTAATATTTTGATATATTAAATTATGAGCAGGAATTGATGATAATGATAATATTAAAAAAGTTGTTATAATAATATTTGTTATCATGTATTTTTTCATGTATATTTCTCCAGCGGATTTTTAATTAATACGTTTTATGTTAAATAATAAATTTTAATTAATAAATGTTTTGAACTATTATAACATTAGCAAAATCAAAATAATACTTACAAAATATTATATTTAATGTATAATCCTATTGAATTATCAAAAAAAACTGAAAAAATTGTAACAAAGAATGACATGAAGAAATATTATAGATTCCGTCCAACAGCTTTTTATGGTGGAATAGCAACTGCTGATACTGTTGGTTGTAATTTACGCTGCAAGTTTTGTTGGTCAGTAAAAAGCGTTTGCAACTCAAAAAATACTGGTGAATTTTATACGCCTGAAAAGGTAGCTTCGATATTAAACATTCTTGCTAAAAAAAATGGTTATCGACAAGTTAGAATATCTGGTGGTGAACCAACTATTGGTAGACATCATTTAATCAAACTTCTAAGAAACATAGATTCTAGTCTATCATTCATTCTTGAAACAAATGGTATTCTTTTAGGAGAAGATAAAAAATATGTACATAAACTTTATCAATTTCATAATCTTCATTATCGAGTTTGCCTTAAAGGAGTCAACTCAGAAGAATTCTCTTTTTTAACTGGAGCAAAATTAGGATTTAATTACCAGTTGAAATCTCTAGAAATTTTAAAAGATAAAGGTTTAAATTTCAATATAGCTGTAGTTACTTTAAAAAAGGATAAAAATGAGTTATATGAAAAATTACAAGAGATGAATCTTGAAAAAATAATGATTGAGGAAGAAGAAATTAAGCTATATCCTCAAGTTGAAAGAAGATTAAAAAAAGAGGGTTTACTTAATTATTTTAAATAAAAAAAAATCATTTATGTAAATTCGTAATTTAGGTCTTTAATATCTTGATCTTGGGATTTAGATAAATAAAACAGTAATTTGAAAGATTATTAAAGCTTATTTTTTCATAATCGACATATCAGATAATTTTTCCCAAAAACGACTATGACATTCAGGACATAAAAACATTGTAGTATCAAGTCCATCAGAAAATTCTTCTGGTATCATAAAATCACTGTTACATTTTTTACAATGATTTATAGTTATCATTTTTACCCTTCCAATTTTTATATATATATTTACTTTATACTTATATAAAAATTTTACTATTAAAAATAAGCATTTTTAGGGTAAAATAGAAAAATTTTATTTTTTTACCATTTATCATAATGAATTATTTGATCAAGATTTTTTCTCTTTTTACTTTGCGTAATAATCTTAGCTACATTTTCAAAAAAAAGTTCCTTTTCAGCAGGATATCCAAGAGGCGTTAAAGCAATAACGCGTATATGCTCTGGAATTCCAAGGATTATTTTTACCTTTTTTTCATTGAAACCTCCGATCCAGCAAGTTCCAAGTCCTTTATCTGTTGCTGCTAATATTATATGTTCCAATGCAATAGAAACATCCACAATAAAATAATTTATGTTATTTCTCAAACCACTCTGTTTAGGATCACCACATGCAACAATAACAATAGGGGCTTTTTTTAACCATTGATTTATGATACTTGTTCTTGATAAATCTTTAATGATTTTTTTATCTTTTATTACTATAAACTGCCAACATTGTCCATTTCCCCAAGATGGTGCTAATCGTGCAGATTCAAGTACATAATTTATCTTTTCATCTTCAACTTCTTTATTTGAATAAGATCTAATACTCCTTCTAACTTTTATTATATTTTCAAAATTCATTATAAATCACTTGGTATTAATTTTATAATTGATTTTTCAACTGATTTTAAACAAATTTTATTATTTAACATTCGAACTTTAGATAGATGAAATTCAGAGTTTACAAAACATTCTTTATATTTAACTATGAGTCTCTATTAAACCTGCTATATCAGTAGGAAATTTAGCAATTTTAACATCTGCTTTCTCAAAGGCTTTAATTTTGGATGCTGCTGTTCCTTTTCCCCTTGCTATTATTGCACCGGCATGTCCCATACGTTTTCCAGGTGGAGCTGTTCTTCCTGCAATAAAAGCAAATACTGGTTTACTAATATGCTCGGTAATATACTCTGCAGCATCTTCTTCAGCAGTACCACCGATTTCACCAACTAAAACAATTGCTTTTGTATCTTTATCTTTTTCAAAAGCATTTAGCGCTTCAATAAAATTTGTTCCAATAATTGGATCACCACCAAGACCAACACATGTACTTTGTCCAATCCCTTTTTCTTTTAAGGAATTTACAATTTCATATGTTAATGTTCCTGAGCGACTTGCAACACCAACATCTCCTTCTAAAAAGATACTTCCAGGTAAAATCCCTATTTTTGTTTTTCCTGGACTAGCTATACCTGGACAGTTAGGTCCAATTAATACTGCATCCTTATATTTTGCGTAATGAACAAAATCCATCGCATCATGAAAAGGAATATTTTCAGTAATCACTACAACTGTTTTTATTTCTGCATCAAGTGCTTCAAAAACTGCATCTTTTGCAAAACGAGCTGGAACTAAGACAAGTGATGTGTTTGCACCTGTTTGTTCAACTGCTTTTTTAACACTATTAAAAATTGGTACTCCCTGTACTTCTTCTCCCTCCTTTCCTGGAGTAACACCTGCTACAACTTTTGTTCCAAAGTTTTTCATTTCACCTATATGAAATACACCTTGGTGACCTGTTGCACCTTGAACAATAACTTTATTTTTCTCATCAACAAATATTGACATTTATTCACCTCCTGCCATACCAGATGATCTTTCAGCAGCATCTTGCAATGTTGTTGCAGTGATCAGCCCAGCATCTTTCAATATTTCTTTTGCAGCATCTTCATTCATACCTTTTATTCTTGTTATAACTGGACAATCTATTCCTTCCTTTGTTATTACTGATTTAACACCTTTTGCAACTGTATCACATTTAGTAATCCCACCGAAAAGATTTAAGAAAATCACTTTTGGTTTTGCTTTTTTCATTAATTCAAATGCTTGCTTAACTTTTTCAGGATCGTCTGTTCCACCTAAATCTAAAAATACTCCACCTCTTCCTTTATAATAAGTGAGAGCATCTAGTGTTGCCATAGTTAGTCCTGCACCATTTGCAATAACACCGATGTCTCCTTCTAACTGAATAAATGCAATTCCTTTATCTTTTGCATCTTTTTCTAAATCTGTTATATCAACATATTCAGGAAGAATATCAGAATGTCTAAACATTGAATCATCATTGATTATAACCTTAGAATCTAAAGCTATTGCTTTACCATTTGAACTAATAATAAGTGGATTAATTTCAACAAGTTCACAATCATAGTCTCTAAACATTTTATAAATTTTTGAAATAACATTTGCAATCTCTTTTGCCTCTTCTTTTTCTACTTTTAATTTTGAGGTGATATTGCGAATGTTGAATGATTGTATTCCAATGAGTGGATTAATCCATTCCTTGAAAATTTTTTCATCAGCAACTGATTCAATATCAATTCCACCTTCTTCACTTATCATTATAAGTGGCATTCTTTTTGTTCTGTCTAAAGTTATGCTTAAATATAGTTCCTTTTTGATGTCTACTTTTTCTTCTGCATAAACTTTTTTTACTGTAAATCCCTTGATGTCCATACCCATAATTTTTGAAAAATGAGTTTTAGCATCATTGATATTCTCAGCAGATTTTATACCACCTGCTTTACCGCGGCCACCAATTGGAACTTGTGCTTTTAAAACATAAGGAAATTTCAATCCTGTAAGGTCTTTTTCATTATTTACAAGCTTGCCATTTGGAACTGATATGTTATATTTATTAAACAGTTCTTTCCCCCTATACTCAAAAAGTTTCATGGAAACCTGAATACAAATTCACATATTTAATAGCTTTTTCACCCAAAAATCGCAACCTACAATTTTATGAGTGATAGGAGCAAACTTGAAATCCTTAATAGAAACCATAGTGGACAGACCATATGTTTTAATCAGCGGATCCTCACCAATCCATTTATTTTCTTTTAAAACTTGCATGATCCTCATCATATCAGCTTTGTAATCATCATAATCCATGTGAACAGAGATCATAACAGCTTCAAATCTTCTACTGGCAAAAAAAACAGTGGAATCACTCATTAATCCCACGGCTTCATCATTATCCATATTGGGTGGATTACGTGGATCAAATTTAATATGATAAAAGACCAATATTTCAAAACCTAATTTATGGAGATTTGGAAGACTAATTCTCCTCACAAGATTGGTTTTATCAAACCTTCGCCTTAAACGAGAAACAGTATGGCGAGATACACCAATCTCACGACCGATATCGCTATCAGCCATCTCAGGATAGCTAACCATCATACAGTATACATTCTTCTCTGTATCTGAAAAAACAACGTTTTCAACGTCTTTTAAGCCAAAATCGTGAACATCTCTATCGTTTTCGAAATACAAACTGAAACTACTATTCAATAATGGGCTAAAGTCGAAAAATCTATAGATACGACTAATTTCAAAAGGAAAAACAACCATATTTGAATACTCCTCTTCTAAAAGACCACGACTACCAAAAGTTTGAGTTCTAATATCATTAATTTTACCAATAGTTGCATAATCACGTGAAAGACTCAGGGAAAATCCTTTATCTTGTTCACCAACTGAAAAAAATATCTCTTCAAAAACCTCAATTGTTTCACCAGTAATTTCAACTCTTTCTCCTAATGGAATCAATGGACTAAAATTTGTATAAGTTGCTACAAGCATTTGACAACCCATGTTTTGAAGTCTAGGAATTATAAGCTTTCTAAAATATTCATTGTTATGAAGTCTGTGTCTGATAGATGTAACCGTTGAATGCTTTAAATTTAGTTTCTCTGAAAGTATTTTGTCGGTGAGATGTGGATACTTCGCAAGTCCATATAGCATTAACTTTTCTTTGTCAGTTAATTCAACGTTTTTCATCATTATATGAATGAGCATTTTCAATATAAACCTTTTTCTCGTTTTTATAAAAATAACTGTCTTTTTTATTAATTAGAGCAACTTTCTTATTAATTCTTATCAAATATACGATTTTTTAGAATCACCTTATTATTATGAGATTTTTCCCAAAAAGTTTATAATATATTAAATATATATAGTTAATACTTTGGGAGGAGGCCTTTTGGTCCGGCAAATAGTAAAGGATATTATCCATAAAAAGAAAGGATTTACACCATATTTTAAGAGCGAATTATTTAAGTCATTTTTAAGAGGTTAAAAAATGAGCAAGAAGGAACAGGTTCTATTAGAGGAATCTGAAGTTAAAAAAGCAGAAGATGTTGAAAAAAAAGCTGGAACTGTTGAAGTTTTTATCATGGGTAAAAGCTACAAAGTTCCTGCAGGTCTTACTATAATGAAGGCTTTGGAATACGCAGGCTATAGATATGTAAGGGGCTGCGGTTGCAGAGCTGGTTTTTGTGGTGCATGTTCTACGATTTATAGAATTGAAGATGAGCAAAAACTTGGTTTTGATCTAGCTTGTCAAAAAGTTGTTGAAGATAAAATGTATCTTGTTCAACTTCCTTTTGTTCCTGCAACAAAAGCTGAGTATGATATTGAGAAAATTAAGCCAATAGATAGTATTATTTTAGAAATATATCCTGAAATTGCTCGATGTGTTTCATGTAACACTTGTTCAAAATCTTGTCCTCAAGATATTGAGGTTATGAAATACATCCAAAGAGCAGTACGTGGTGAAATTTCAAAATGCGCTGAGATATCTTTTGACTGTATTCAATGTGGCTTGTGTGCTATGCGATGTCCAGCTGATATTAAGCATTATCATGTTTCTCAACTTGCACGAAGACTTCGGGGTAAATACCTTGATACAAAATCGAAGAACCTTGCAAAAAGACTGAAAGAAATTGACAATAGAAAATATGATGCAGAAATCGAAAAAATGATAAAAATGGGTAAAAACGATATTACAGAGATTTACAAGAAAAGAAGGATCGAAGCAGAAGAGGGAGGTGCTTAGAGTGAAATTGATTGATGGCTACCCTGAATACATGAAGAAATCTATAAAACAGGTTGAGAAGAAACGTGAAAAAAATATGTCTGAACCTGTTAAACCAATGTCTCTTAAAGACCGAGAAACGATGCTTACAAAATACCACCCAGATTATATGGAAGGGACTAAAAGAGAACTACGTGTCGGTATCGATAAAGGTCAATTGTTATACAACGGTCTGGTTGATCTCCTTGAAGCAAAACCCGTTTTAGATCCAAAAGATGTTGATCTTAGTAAAATCGATTATGATGTAGATTTGTTAATTATTGGTGGCGGTGGTGCTGGTACTGTTGCAGCATTATTTGCTTACGAATCTGGGGTGCTTTTAGACAAAATATTAATTGTTACTAAACTTCGTCATGGCGATGCCAATAGTATGATGGCTCAGGGTGGCATTCAAGCAGCAGATCGTCCTGAAGACAACCCAGCTTTACATTATTTGGATATCTATGGTGGAGGGCATTTTACGAATAAACCTGAGCTTGCTCGTGCACTTGCACTTGATGCACCTGGAATAATTAAATGGCACGAGGAATTAGGAGTTATGTATGATCGCCATGAAGACGGTGAATTCCAAGAGTTATCTGGCGGTGGTACCTGTCGGAATCGTATGCACAGCTGCAAGGATTATTCTGGTATGGAAATTATGCGAAACATCCGGGATCAAGCTAGAAACTTGGAAATTCCTACTCTAGAGTTTTCTCCTGTTGCCGAGTTATTATTAGATGATAAAGGACAAGTTGCAGGTGGTATCGCATTCAATCTTGAAACATTTGAATATTATGTAATACGCGCAAAAGCAACAATTCTTGCGACTGGTGGTAGTGGCAGATTACATTTAGCAAATTATCCAACAACAAACCACTATGGTGCCACTGGCGATGGATTAATTATGGCTTATCATGCAGGAGCAAATTTACTTGATTTAGATACAATTCAAATCCATCCAACAGGTGATGCATTTCCAGAACCTCTTGTTGGAATACTTTCAACAGAAAAAATCAGAGGATTAGGTGCAATACCAATAAACAAAAACGGTGATCCATTTGTTTTCCCACTTGAACCTCGTGATGTTGAGTCCGCATCTTTTATAAAAGAATGCAAAGAAAATCGTGGTATTGTTACACCAACAGGAATGCCAGGTGTGTGGCTTGATTCACCTATGATTAACATCATTCATGGTGAAGGAACAATAGAAACAAAACTAGCTGGTGAAGTTCGAAAGTTCAAGCGATTTGGAATCGATATGACAAAACAACCAATTTTGGTTTACCCTACACTTCACTATCAGAATGGCGGAATTGAAATAAATGAAAAAACTGAGACAAGATTACCGGGATTGTTTGCAGCTGGAGAAGTTACAGGTGGCGTACATGGAAAAAACCGATTGATGGGAAATTCCCTGCTTGATTTCAATGTATTTGGTCGAAGATCTGGAATTTATGCGGCTAAATATATCAAAAAAGCTAAAGTTGGAAAATTAACACTTAATCATCTAGATAAATATAATAAAATGCTTGAGGAAGCAAAAATAAAACCAAAGAAAACAGCGCCGATAATTTTACCTGAATATCGTGGTGAAAAGACAATTGCTCGAGCATTGGATATATTCTAAAAATGGTGTAATAAAATGATTGAAGTAAAAGACGACTGGTGTAAAGGATGCAACATCTGCATAGATCGATGTCCCGTCGGTGCTTTGGAAGAATCTGATAGATTAAACAAAAAAGGGATTCGTCCACCTCAATTGAAAAAAGAAAATGAATGTAATTACTGCAGATACTGTGAGCTCATATGCCCAGATCTAGCACTGGCTGTAGTTGTAGATAAAGAAGTTAAAAAAGTTGAGAAAAAAATTCTACTAAGCCCGTTAGGAGGGAAAAAGAAATGAAAGTTGAACGAGATCCTAAAAGGATACGCGAAGTTTTAGGAAAAAAAGTACAATTTATTCTAGGAGATATGGCCTGTGTTTATGGAGGACTTCTTGCAGGAGTCTCATTTTTTGGAGGATATCCAATAACTCCTGCGTCTGAAGTTGCTGAGGGAATGGCACGAAGGCTTCCAAGAATAGGTGGCACATATATTCAGATGGAAGACGAAATTGGAAGTATTGCTGCAGTTATTGGTGCTGCATGGGGCGGGGCAAAATCAATGACAGCAACATCGGGTCCAGGTTTTTCTCTTATGATGGAAAACTATGGGTTTGCCTTTATGACTGAAACTCCTTGCGTAATAGTCAATGTTCAACGAACTGGCCCATCAACTGGACAACCAACACTTGGAGCACAAGGTGATATGATGCAAGCTCGATGGGGGACACATGGTGATTATGAAGCCATTGCATTTGCACCAAGTACTGTTCAAGAATGTATGGATTTTACAATTGACGCATTTAATCTTTCAGAGAAATATCGCACCCCTACATTGGTAATGACTGATGGAGAAGTAGGACACCTTAGGGAGAGAATTGTTATTCCTGACGAAAAAGACTTGAAAATAATTGATAGAGTAACAGCAACAATTGATAAAAAGAAGTATATTCCATTCACTGAATCTCAAACTCGAAAAAGTAAGGTTCCTGATTTTGCAACTTTTGGTACAGGTTATCGTACATATGTTACAGGTCTTACTCATAACGAAAAAGGCTTTCCGGCAACGGATAAACAACCAGATCATGAACGACTTGTTAAAAGGATTACATCAAAAATCACTGATGATGCTGATAAACTTGTCATTGTAGAGACATTGAATCTTGATGATGCAGACATTGCTTTTGTAACATATGGTGCGACAGCTAGACCAGCGGAGTCAGCAATGGAAATAGGTAGAAAGAATGGTATAAAAGTTGGTCTTTTTCGTCTTAAACTTGTTTGGCCATTCCCTGAAAAAGAGATAGCTAAACTGGCAAAAAAAGTAGATAAAATAATTGTGCCAGAAATGAACCTCGGTCAAATAGTCCATCCAGTTCGTGAGGCTGCTTGTGGTAATTGTGAAGTTATTTCAGCGCCAAAAATTGGTGGAGAAATGCACATTCCAAATGAACTTTTAAAATATCTGGAGGGAAAATAAGATGGTAGAAATAAAAACCGCTGAGGAATTAAATAAAAAATTTCTCAGAGAGGGTATGTGGCCTACTATTTTCTGTAATGGTTGCGGCCATGGAGTGGTATTGGAATACACTTTCTGGGCATTGGAAGAATTAGGTTGGGATATGAACAAAGTCATCTTTGCTTCAGGTATTGGATGTTCATCTAGGCTTCCGGGTTATATCAACGCAGATGGTTTGCATACAACACATGGAAGAGCAATTGCTTTTGCAACTGGTATAAAAGCAGCAAATCCTGATTTTAATATTATTGTTTTCACAGGTGATGGTGATTGCTCAGGGATTGGTGGTAACCATTTTATTCATGCAGCCAGACGTAACATTGACATAACCGTTATTATGATTAATAATTTCATTTATGGAATGACCGGTGGTCAATTAGCACCAACAGCACCGCTTGGGAGTATTGCAACAACTGCTCCATATGGAAATATTGAGCATCCTTTTGATATATGTGAACTTGCAAAAGCCCTTGGTGCAAATTATGTAGCTAGATGGCCTGTTTCTCACCCGTATCAGCCTATAAAATCAGTAAAAGAAGGACTACAAAAGAAAGGTTTTTCCTTATTGGAGTTCCTTGCACCTTGCCCAACAGCATATGGACGACGAAACAAACTTGGAGATATCAAAAAACATTGGGCTTGGTATGACGATAACACCATCTTGATCGAGGATTATCAAAAAATTATGAACTATGGATCTGAAAAAGAAAAAGAACAAATAAAAGACAAAATGCAAATCGGTGTTTTCCAAGATATCCAGAAATCTGGATTTTTTGAAGAATATGAAAAACTTGTGGATAGATTACAATCAAAAGAAAAAAAATCAGATAAAGCCAAAGGAGATAAAAAATGAAAAAAGAAATTAGAATCTGCGGTTTCGGAGGACAGGGAGTAATTCTTTCAGGTTTTATTATTGGAAAAGCCGCCTCGGTTTTTATGGATTATAACGCAGTACAGAGCCAATCTTATGGGCCAGAAGCTCGTGGCGGAGCTGCTCGATCAGAAGTAATTGTATCTGATGAAAAAATTGGATATCCTCGGCCTCTTGGTGTTGATCTTCTTGTTGCTATGTCACAGGAATCGTTTGATTCCTACCGTCATGATGTTACTAAGAATACCAAAATTGTTGTTGATCCAGATCTAGTAAAAAAACATGACATTGGTCAACCGGTTTACAAAGTTCATGCTCAACAAATAGCTGAAAGCCTGGGAAACAAAATTGTTACAAATATTGTAATGGTAGGAGCATCAATGGCGATATTTGGATTATTAGATTTGGAAGCAGTCAAAAAATCTGTTCTTGATAGTGTCCCAAAAAGGTTTATTGATCTTAACGAAAAAGCTTTTGAAAAAGGAGTTGAGGCCGGGAAGAATGCCCTTAAAGACGTATAATAAGAAAATAGACCATGGTCTTGGTATTCCCCTAGAGGATGATTATTTCTATGATGAACCAGAAGAAATTATAGAAAACAAAGAAGCACCACAACTTGAAAGTATAATCAAAACTTTAACTCAAAGAGCTGAAAAAGTAAAAAAACGTGTTATTGACACCGATGTTCTTATCGTAGGAGCCGGAATTTCTGGGATGCAAGCAGCACTTGACATTGCAGACAAGGGATATAAAGTTGTAATAATCGACAAAACATCAACTATTGGCGGAGCGATGGTAAAACTTGATAAAACATTTCCCACAAATGATTGTTCGATTTGTACAGCTGCACCTAAAATGGTTGAACTTTCACGTCATCCAAATATTGAACTTATCACATATGCAGGAATAAACAGTCTTGATGGTAAGCCTGGTAAATTCAAAGCAAGCATTTGGCGAAAAAGCAAATATGTTGATCCTGATAAATGTACAGGATGTGATGACTGTGCAGAAGTTTGTCCGGTTGATGTTGTAAATCCTTTTGATGAAAAACTTTCAACAAGAAAAGCAATCTATATTGAATTTCCACAAGCTGTACCAATTATCTACACAATCGATTATGACAACTGTATTGGTTGTGGTTCATGTGACCGAGTCTGCGAACCAGAAGCTATTTCATTTTTAGAAAAATCTGAAGATATCCAGGTAAACGCCGGAAGTGTAATTCTTGCAACTGGCTTTGAACTATTTGAACCAATTGAAATGCGCAAGGAATATGGTTACGGAAAATATGACAATGTAATTACTGCGCTTCAATTCGAGAGAATTCTTTCATCATTTGGTCCTACTGAAGGAAAAGTTAAACGTCCATCAGATGCAAAAACGCCGAAGAGTATCGGTTGGATTCAATGTGTAGGATCGCGCAGTGAGCAACAAGGTTTTCCATATTGTTCACGAGTATGTTGTATGTATGCAACAAAAGAAGCATCAATTGCTAAAGAAGCAAACCCGAATATAGATATTAATATCTATTATATGGATATACGCGCGTATGGTAAAGACTTCCAGCAATACTATGATCATGCCAAAGACTTAGGAATAAAATACATTCGCGGAAGACCTTCATCTGTTTATGAAAATAAGGATAAAAGCATCACTATTAAATACAAAGATACACTCACAGGGGAAGTAAAAGAAGATACAGTAGATATGCTTGTTTTATCAACTGCGATAAAACCAAATGAGGAAAACAAAAGACTAGGGGAAGCTCTTGGAATTGAAGTAGATGAAAATGGTTTCTTTAAACAACAAGACCTATTAACTGATCCAATTCAATCTTCCAGAGATGGAGTATTTCTTGCAGGTTGTATTCAAGGTCCAAAGGATATTCCTGATAGCGTATCAATGGCTAGCGGGGCTGCAGCAAAAGCAGTAGCACCAATAAAGGATCATGAGAAACACATTGGTAAGGAATTTCCACCAGAAAAAAATGTTGCTGGTGAGAAACCTCGTATTGGTGTGTTTGTTTGTCATTGTGGTAAAAACATAGCAAATTATCTTGATGTTAAAAAGGTAACTGAGGAGACAAAAAAACTTCCAAACGTTGAACATGCTGAGCACATTATGTTTGTTTGTTCTGAGGATAGCTGTAAAAAAATCAAGGAAGCAATTGAACAGAAAAAACTGAACAGAATTATTGTTGCTGCTTGCTCACCACGTACTCATGGTGGTCTATTTATGGATACTCTCATGGAGGCAGGTTTGAACAAGTATCTTTTTGAAATGGCAAACATCCGTAATCATTGTTCATGGGTTCATTCAGATGATTGGGATGCAGCCACAGATAAAGCGATAAAGCTAGTTAGATCATCAGTTGCAAAATCAAGAGGACTGGAAGCACTTTCAGAAGAAGAATTTTCAGTTTACCCTGCCACTTTAATTATTGGTGGCGGAATATCTGGAATGAAAGCTTCACTTGCCCTTGCTGATATGGGTATTAAATCTATTATTATAGAAAAAGAAAAACAACTTGGTGGGAGACTCACAAATCTTCATTCAATGTTTCCATCTGATAAAAAAACTGAAGACATTCTTAACCCTATAATTAACAAAATTAAAAAGAACAAGTTAATCTCGGTTATGACTGACTCAGAGCTTGACGAACTTGAAGGATACATTGGAAATTACAAAGGAAAAATCAAACAAAAAGGAAAAACCAAAGAAATTGAATTTGGAACAATAATAGTGGCAACAGGTTTTAGAGAAATTGATTTAAAAGGCAGATATGAGTATGGTAAAAACGAAAACATACTTTCTCAAACTGAACTTGAAACAAAACTAAAAACTAACAAGTTAAAGGAACCAAAAAATGTAGTAATCATTAACTGTGCAGGCGCAATGGATGAAGAGCGCCCCTATTGTTGCAGAGTTGGTTGCGGGGTAGCTATAAAAAATGCAAAACTTATAAGCCAAAAATATCCGAAATCCAAAATTTACATGCTATATCGTGATATGAGAGTTTTTGGAAAAGAGGAAGAAGAATATTATGCTGATGTTTTAAAGAAACATCATGTAACAATGATTCGTTATCCAGGTGATAAAAAACCTGAGGTAATTCTTAATAAAAAAGATCCTAAAAAGGGTTCTGTATCTGTAATGGTTTATGATGATATTCTCAACGAAGAAATGATACTACCTGCTGATTTATTGGTTTTAACTGTGAACACTGAAGGCGGAGCAGAAACTGAGAAACTTAAAAATATGTTGAAAGTGCCTGTTGACTCTGCTGGTTTCTTTATAGAAACACATGCAAAAATCAAACCACTTGATTTCTCAACATCTGGTGTTTACATGTGCGGTGCAGCACATTATCCAAAAAATCTCGTTGATTCAATTGCACAAGCAGAGGGAGCTGCATCTCGTGCAGCAATTCCAATTGCTCAAGAAAGAATGAAAGGAGAAGGAATTGTCTCAGAGGTTATTGAAGATCTTTGTAGAGGCTGTGGACTTTGTGAATCAGCATGTGCTTATTCAGCAATTGAAATGAAGCCTAATCCCAAAGATCCAAGTAGATTAATTGCAGAAGTAAATAGAGCATTGTGTAAAGGTTGTGGTTCATGTGCAGCAGCATGCTTGTCAAGTGCTATTGAACAAAAGGGTTACAAGAGCAAACAGATAAATGTAATGATTGCAGCACTCTGTGAAAAGGGAGGCAGCTAGATGGGTAAAAAAGTGGAAGGGAACCTTGATTTAAAATCACTGCAACTCAAAAAAGGGGAACTCCTTCAAGAAGTGGAAGATTTGTGTGGAGAAAATCTTTTTGGTTGCTACCAGTGTGGAACTTGCACCGCTGGTTGCCCATTCATTGATGAAATGGATCTTTCTCCAGATGAAGTAATTAGATATGTAATATTAGATAGAAAGGAAGTTCTTAACTCAAAGACGATTTGGCTTTGTGCATCATGTTTTACATGTGCTGAGCGTTGCCCTCGTGATATTAATATTACAAAGATTATGGAGGCTCTTCGTCAAATTATTCTTAGGAAAAAAATTGATAAAACAGATTTAAAGAAATTCTCAAAAGATGAAAAAGAAACAATACCACAAATGGCATTTGTAAGCCTATTTAGAAAAAATATAGGGTAAAAAATATGAAACTACTATACTACCCCGGTTGTACCCTCAAGACATCTGCAAAAAATCTTGAGAAATCAGCTTTTGCTATAGCAGAAAAACTTGGTCACGAAATGGTTGAAATGGAGGATTGGACCTGCTGTGGCGTAGTTGCATCTTTAACCGATGATGATCTGATGCATCATCTTGCACCACTTAGAAACCTGATACATGCTGAAGATGAAGGGGAAGAAACAATTGTTACACTATGTGATATGTGTTGCAACACTTTAAAACAAACCAATCTCAGAGTAAAGGAGATTCCTGACGATCTTGAAACATTAAACTTATTCATGGATCGGGAAAATGATTACAAGGGAACAATCAAAATCATGCATTTCCTAGAGTTCTTACGTGATGAAGTTGGATTTAAAACTATTAAAAAAATGGTAAAAAATCCGCTCAAAGCCATGAAAATAATGCCTTATTATGGATGTATGATGCTTCGTCCAAGGGAAGTAGCAATAGATGATGCAGAAGAACCAACAATAATGCAAGATCTTTTAAAGGCTCTTGGTGCAGAAGTAATTGATAATCCTTTCAAAATTGAATGTTGTGGTTCATATCATACTATTGAAGACAAAAAACTTGTCTCAAATAGAGCAAATAAGATAACAAATTATGCAATTGATCGCGGTAGCGATGCGATAATGCTATCTTGTCCTTTGTGTCGTTTCAATTTGGATGTTCGAGGAAAAGAAGCTGAGAAAATATATAACAATTATAAACAGCTTCCGGTCTACTATTACACCCAACTTATAGCAGTTGCGTTGGGCTTGGATCCCAAAGTTTATGGATTTGATGAACATGCGGTGGATCCTGTCCTTTTGTTAAAGAAAAAGGGGGTATTTGAGAAATAAAGTAGATTAAAATCAAATAGAAATTGGTGAATATATGAGTAAGGAAAAAGGAAAGAAAAAAGAAGCTAAAAAAAGCAAACTACAAGTTGCATTTTATTGGGCTGCAAGTTGTGGTGGATGTGAAATAGCAGTTCTTGACATTGATGAAAAAATCCTTGATGTAATAGGTTTAGTTGACATTTTATTTTGGCCTGTTGCAATGGATTTCAAATATAAAGATGTTGAAGCGATGAAAGATAATCATATTGATGTTTGTTTCTTTAATGGATCTATTAGAACTGAAGAACAAGAACATATCGCTAAATTACTTCGTCAGAAATCAAAGACTATGGTTGCGTTTGGTGCATGTGCAGTAAACGGAGGTATTCCTGGTCTAGCAAATGTTGCAGATCGAAAGGATGTCTTTCACACTGCATATATAGAAAATCCATCAACGGATAACCCGAAAAGATTAGTTCCAAAAACATCGGTCAAAGTAAAAGAGGGCACATTGACACTTCCTGAGTTTTATGATACTGTAAAAACACTGGATCAAACCATTGATGTTGATTACTACTTACCAGGTTGCCCACCAACACCTGATTTAATAATGACTGCTGTTGCTGCAATTGTTGAAAATAAATTACCTCCTAAAGGCTCTGTTATTGGTCCAATGAAATCAGTATGTGATGAATGTCGTTTTGAAAAATCTGAAAAGAAAATAAAGGAAATAAAACGAGTTTATGAACTTGATAAATGGGAAGAAAAATGTCTTCTTGAACAAGGAGTTGTCTGTTTGGGACCGGCAACTCGTGGTGGATGTGATGCTCGATGTCTCGATGCAAATATGCCATGTACTGGCTGTGGAGGTCCAACACCTAATTCTCTTGATCAAGGTGCTAAGATGATGTCAGCACTTGCATCAATTCTTGGAATTGAGGGTGAAGAAAATATGAGTGATGAAGAAGTACAAAAATTAATTGATCAAGTAGTTGACCCAGTAGGTACTTTTTACAAATATGGTCTACCTAGTGCTATTATTAATAGGAAGGTGATAAAAAAATGAAAACTATAACAATTGATCCCATAACTCGACTTGAGGGTCATGGTAAAATTAATATTTTCCTTGATGCAAAGGGCGATGTAGCCAACGCATATTTACAGATTCCAGAATTAAGGGGTTTTGAGCGTTTTGCGCAAGGGCGAAGAGCTGAGGATATGCCTCAGATTACATCACGTATCTGTGGTGTATGTCCAGTTGCTCATCATTTTGCGTCAACTAAGGCATTAGATGCAGCATTTAATGTTGATCCACCATCTGCTGCAAAAAAACTCAGAGAATTAATGTACTCTGGATATTACATATACGATCATATCCTTCACTTTTATTTTCTTGGTGGACCTGACTTTGTCGTTGGACCAGATGCACCTGCTGCAAAAAGAAACGTTCTTGGGGTTATTGAAAAAGCAGGAGTTGAAATAGGTAAAGAAGTTATTAAACATCGAGCATATGGTCAGAAAATTACTGCAATTTTGGGTGGTAAAGCAACTCATCCTGTTTGTGGTCTACCAGGTGGTATTTCTAAAGGACTTAATAAAGACGAAGTAAAAGACATTGAAAAAATGACGAAATCTTGTATTGATTTTGCTAAATTCTCCTTGAAATTATTTAATGATATTGTATTAGCAAATAAGAATTATGTTGACTTAATTCTTAGTGATCCTTATCAATTAAAAACCTACAACATGGGACTTGTAGATAAAAACAACAAAGTAAATTTCTACGATGGTAAGATAAGAGTAACTGATCAACAAGGTAAAGAGAAAGTTAAATTCGATGTAAAAGACTATACAAAACACATTGCAGAACATGTTGAAGAGTGGACATACATAAAATTCCCATATCTAAAAAGCGTAGGATGGAATGGAATGAAAGATGGTAAGGATAGCGGAATTTATAGAGTTGGACCACTTGGGAGACTTAATGCCGCTGATGGTATGGCTACTCCACTTGCAAATAAAGAATATAAGAAAATGTTTGAGATATTAGGTGGTAAAGCTGTGAATTCAACATTAGCATTTCACTGGGCAAGATTGATCGAACTTTTATATGCTACAGAAAGAACAATGGAATTAGTAAAAGATCCTGAAATAACCTCGACGAAGATTAGAAACCCCGTAGGTGAACCTGGTGAAGGTATAGGTGTAACTGAAGCTGCTCGAGGAACATTAATTCATCATTATAAACTTGATAAAAATGGACTCATAGATAAAGCTAATTTAATTGTTGCTACAACCAATAACTCAGGAGCTATAAATATGTCAATAAGAGATGCAGCTAAGGGTATTATTAAGAAAGGTAAGGTTAACGATGGATTGTTAAACATGGTTGAAATGGCATTCCGTGCGTATGATCCATGTTTTGCTTGTGCAACACATTCACTACCTGGAGGTATGCCTTTAGAAGTTAATATTTACAATAAAGAAAAAAAATTGTATAAAACCTTTAAACAAAATCTATAGAGGAAAAATAGAAAATGAAAACAATCATCCTAGGAGTTGGAAATTTGATATTAGGTGATGATGGAGTTGGTATCCACGTTGTTAATGAACTTAAAAAACAAATTCAATCACCTAATCCTAATCTTACTATCGATGAAGCTCTCACTGGAGGTATGAACTTATTGGAGCTAATCCTTGGATATGATAAAGCGATAATAGTTGATGCAGTAAGAACAAAAAATGGGAAAAATGGAGAAGTAAAAAGAATACCTCTCAATGATTTCTCTACAGTTCATTCTTGTAATCCTCATGATGTGTCTCTTATAGAGGCTGTTGAAATGGCAAAAAAAATGGGAGAAAATCAAATTCCAAAAGAAATCATTATTATAGGAGTAATGATGAAAGAAATACCTTGTGAATTTGGAGAAAATTTAAGTGAAAAAATTGCTGCAGCTGTTCCAAAGGCTGTGAATATGACTCTTAATGAAAGTAATAAAGATTTGAAAATTTCAAGTTGAGGTGAAAAATAAAATGACAGATAAATTTGAACCAAATATTATAGGTTTTTTATGTAACTGGTGTTCGTATGCCGGTGCAGATCTAGCAGGAACAAGCAGGATAAAATATCCTCCAAACATAAAATCGATAAGAGTAATGTGCTCTGGGAGAGTTGATCCTGTTTTTATCCTTGAGGCATTGAGAAAAGGGGCAGATGGGGTGCTTGTTGCTGGCTGTCACCCAGGTGATTGTCACTATCAATCTGGAAATTACAAGACTAACCGTAGAATTAGACTTTTAAAAAAGCTCCTTAGCGAAATGGCAATTGACCCTAACAGAGTTAGATTCGAATATGTTTCTGCTTCTGAAGGTCAAAAATTTGCACAGGTTGTAACCGACTTTGTGGATGAACTTAAAAAAATGGGACCTAACCCTTTAATAAAATTGAAAGCATGAAAAAAATTGGAGGTTAAAAAATGAAAGAAAAATTTGAACCAAATATTATAGGTTTTTTATGTAACTGGTGTTCGTATGCTGGTGCAGATCTTGCTGGAACTAGTAGAATTCAATATCCCCCAAATTTAAAAGTAATCCGAGTAATGTGTTCTGGTAGAGTAAATCCTATTTTTGTAATAAATGCACTTCAGCAAGGTGCAGATGGAGTACTCATTGGTGGTTGTCACCCGGGTGATTGTCACTATGAACGTGGTAATTATCTAGCAAGACGTCGAATTTCAGTATTAAAAAAACTTTTGGACTACACAGGTATTGATCCTAATAGAGTTAGGATGACTTGGGTGTCTGCAGCTGAAGGACATAAATTTGCTGAAGTAGTAAAAGAAGTAACTGAGGATATAAGAAAATTAGGACCAATGCAACATTTCAAGAGGGGGAACAAATGGTAAACGAAAAAGAACTTCAAGATGCAGTTGAAAAAACTATAAAGAGAGATGATGTAAAATACATTGTTGGTTATGAAAAGGGAACTTATGGATTCCAAGTAACCCCATCTTTTGCATATAAACCTGAAGATGCAAAAAAATTCATTTTTACACCATTATGTGTCCATAATTTAACTGTATTTCCCATGCTAGAAGAGAAACCTCCACTTCGAAAAGGAGAAGAACCAGATTCACGTAAAGTTGGTGTTGTAGTAAAAGGATGTGACTCTAGAGCAGTTATTCAGATCATACAAGAAAAGGGTTTAGATCGCGACAAAGTAGTGATAATTGGCATTCCTTGTACAGGAGTTGTTGATCCAAAGAAAATTGAAGCAAAATTTCCGGGTATATCAAAAAATGCAGATGTAAAGGATGATGGCGATAAATTCATTATTTCACTAGATGGAAAAACTCACAAAATTGTCAAAGATGAATTAATGCCTGATAAATGTAAAACATGCGAATATCCTACACCAATTCTCTATGATATACTTATAGGACAAGAAATTAAAAGCACGAAAAAAGAAGATTACAAAAATGTAAAAGATTTTGAAAATACATCAATGAAAAACAAATGGGAATACTGGGAAAAACAATTTGATAAATGTATTCGTTGTTACGCCTGTAGAAATGCTTGTCCTCTTTGTTATTGTAAAGAATGTATAGTTGATCAATTGGAACCTCAATGGGTACGTCGATCTGTAGATGTTTCTGAAAATACTGTTTGGAATCTTATACGTGCATTTCACTTAGCGGGTAGATGTATTGGGTGTGGTCAGTGTGAACGCGTTTGTCCAATGGATTTACCTTTAATGGAACTTAACAAAAAACTTGAAAAAGATATCAAAGAGATGTTCGAATATATCCCAGGAATTAATGCCGAGGAAAAACCTCTTCTTGCAATGTTTAAACCTGATGATCCGGAGGAATTTATTTTGTGAGGTGAAAAAAGATGGATAAATTAGTTTTATCAAAGGATGATCTTCAAAAATTTATTGATGAATTGTTAAAGAAAGATACAATTTATGCACCTGTTGAAGATAATGGAACGGTTATATTTAATCAAATCAAGAAATCAAATGAACCAAATTTCAATTATCAAAACTCTAAATTCCCACCTAAAGCATTAATTTTTAACCAGACTGAAACTTTATTTAAATTTAAACCAGGCCCAAAGGGCGATATTGAACCAATTAAAATTGATGAGAAAAAAATTATTTTTGGATTAAGACCATGTGATGCAAAAAGCCTTGCAATTCTTGATCATGCTTTTACTGGCGACTATAAGGATCCTTATTTCTTAAAAAGACGAGATAATTCAATCCTTATTGGCCTTGCTTGCATAAAACCTGGTGTAAATTGTTTTTGTACCTCTCTTGATGATAGCCCAGCATCTTCAAAATATGTTGATATATTATTTACAGATATCGGTGATAAATACTATGTCGAAGTTATAACTGATAAAGGTAAACAAATTATAAAAAATGTAAGTAAATTCTTCAAACCTGCTAAAGAAAAAGATACTAAAAATAAAAAAGAAATAGAGAAACGATCTATTAATTCAATTAAAAGAAGTCAAAAAACTGAGAAAATCGTTGAAAAATTAGATAAAATATTTGAAAACAAATTTTGGAAGGAAGTTGCAGATAGATGTATTGGATGTGGAACTTGTACTTATTTATGTCCGACTTGTCATTGTTTTGATATCCAGGATGAATCAACGCTTACAAAAGGAGCACGTATTCGTGTTTGGGATACATGTATGAATCCAGAATATACTGTGCATGCATCAGGTTATAATCCACGACCTGCAAGAACAAATCGTGTTAGAAACCGAGTTTATCATAAATACAACTACTACCCAAAAAATTTTGATATAATTGCATGTGTTGGATGCGGTCGTTGTATTGATTTATGCCCTGTAAATATCGATATAATTGATGTTGTTACTCGTGCGGGGGAGGTGAAACCATGAAGGAAAATCCTTATGAACCTTGGCTTGCAACTGTCGAAGAAATAAGAAAGGAAGCCGGTGGTCAAAGGCCAATAAAAACGTTTAAACTGAAATTCAAAGATAAAAAAATTCAAGAAAATTTCTCATATGTTCCTGGACAATGTGCAATGGTTAGTCTACTTGGTATGGGAGAATGTTTCTTTGCAATATCTTCTTCTCCAACTAAAAAAGATTTTATTGAAGTAAGTGTAATGAAACTCGGTAAGGTAACCACTGCATTGCATGAATTAGAACCTGGTGATACAGTAGGTGTTAGAGGTCCTTATGGTAATTACTTTGATGTCAATGGTTGGAAAGGTAAGAACCTTATTTTTATAGGAGGTGGTATAGGTCAAGCACCTCTTAGGTCTCTTATCCAATACGTTGTCGATAAGAGAAAAGACTATGGTAAACTTGATATAATTTACGGTGCTCGTACATCAAAAGATATCAGTTACAAAAAAGAATTTGAAGAACTTGAGAAACGCAAAGATGTAAATGTTCATCTTTCAATTGATGTAAAAGAGAACGGTTGGAAAAAGTTTGTTGGATTCGTACCAGATAATCTATTAAAAGTTAAACCATCACCAAAGAATTCTATTGCAATCACCTGTGGTCCACCAATTATGATTAAGTTTGTAATTCAAAATTTAGAGAAGTTAGGTTTTACCGAAGATCAAATTTTTACAACTCTTGAAATGAGAATGAAATGTGGAATTGGAAAATGTGGTAGATGTAATATTGGGAATCTTTATGTATGTAAAGATGGCCCAGTGTTTTCATACAAACAATTGAAAAATATTTATGGAGAAAGATAGGTGATACCTATGAAAATAGGAGTTTATGTTTGTCAATGTGGAATTAACATTGCGCATACAGTAGACACTGAACGGGTTGTAGATCTTGTAAAGAATCTGCCAAATGTTGAAATTGCTCGTGACTATAAGTATATGTGCTCTGATCCTGGTCAAGAGCTAATAAAAAAGGATATCAATGAGATCAATCTTGATCGAGTTGTTGTTGCAAGTTGTTCTCCACGTATGCATGAGCCGACATTTCGAAAAGTTCTTGAAGAATCAGGAATGAATCCATATTTTTTTGAAATGGTAAATTTAAGAGAGCAATGCTCATGGGTACATGAAGATAAAGAACAAGCTACTCTTAAATCAGTTGACCTTATTTCTGGAGCTGTTACACGTGCAACATTTTTGGAACCTCTCGAGAAGAAAAAAGTAAGTGTCATTCCAAAGGCACTTGTAATAGGTGGAGGTATTGCAGGTATTCAAGCAGCTTTGGGGATTGCAGATAAAGGTTTCAAGACATATCTAGTTGAGCGTAGCCCTAGTATTGGTGGTCGTATGGCTCAACTTGATAAAACATTTCCCACTCTTGATTGCTCTGCCTGTATTCTAACTCCTAAAATGGTTGATGTTGCTCGTCATCCAAATATTGAACTTATGACCTATTCTGAAATAGAGAGTGTTGATGGATATATTGGTAATTTTAAAGTAAAAATAAAGAAGAAACCTAGATACATTGACATAGAAAAATGTGTGGGTTGCGGTAATTGTGCTGAAGCTTGTAGACTTCATGCTAGAATTCAAAATGAATTTGATATGAATCTGAGTAAACGTAGTGCAATTTATGTTCCATTTCCGCAGGCGGTACCCCTAAAATATACGATTGATCCTGATAAGTGCATTACTTTAAAAACTGGTAAATGTGGCGATCATGCTTTATGTATCGAAGCCTGTGATAGAGATGCAATTAATTTTGATCAAAAAGAAGAAATTATAGAAATCGAAGTTGGAACAATTGTTGTAGCAACTGGTTTTGATTTATTTGATGCCAAAGAAAAACCAGAGTATGGTTATGGCAAGTATGAGAATGTGATTACTGGTTTAGAATTTGAAAGACTTGTTTCTGCATCAGGACCTACAAGTGGACACGTTGAAATTAATGGTAAAGAACCTAAAAATGTTGTTTTCATCCAATGTGTTGGATCACGTGATAAAAAAACTAACGAATATTGCTCTCGTGTTTGTTGTATGTACACAGCAAAACAGGCACATATGATTAAAGAAAAATTACCTAATGCAAATTTAATAATTTACTATACGGATGTTAGAGCTTTTGGTAAAGGTTTTGAAGAGTTTTATAACAGAGTACAAGGTGAAGGTATCATTTATAGACGTAGAGAGCTTGATGATTTAATTCAAATTAATAAGAAAGGGGATAAAACTATTATAAAAGCTGAAGGTCATCCTGATATCGAAGCTGATCTTGTTATTCTTGCAACAGGTATTATCCCACGTAAAGATTCAAAGGACTTCGCTAGAATTTTAAATATTAATCAAAGTGCTGATGGATTCTTTTTAGAGGCTCATCCAAAACTTAGACCAGTTGACACATTTACTGAAGGTATTTTCCTTGCAGGTTGTTGTCAGAGTCCTAAAGATATACCTGATGCTGTTGCTCAAGCGAGTGGGGCAGCGATTAGAGCATCTGAACCACTTGCAGCAGGAGAGGTTGAAGTAGAAGCGATTTCATCATATATCGATGAAGAATTATGTAGTGGTTGTAGAATTTGTGAAGATCTTTGTGCATACAATGCCTTGGAGTTTGATCTGAAAGAAAAAGTGATGCGAGTAAATGATGTTATGTGTAAAGGTTGTGGAAGTTGTGCATCAGCTTGTCCAACTGGTGCTATTTCGATGAGACATTTCAATCTGAAACAAATACTCGCACAAATAGGAGGATTGACAAAATGAAGGTAGGTGTTTATGTCTGTGAGTGTGGAATTAATATTGCATCTACTGTTGACGTTAAAAAAGTTGCAGAACGTGCAAAATCTCTTCCAAATGTTGCAGTTAGCCGTTTTTATAAGTATATGTGCTCTGATCCTGGACAGGAGCTTATAAAAAAGGATATCAATGAGATGAATCTTGATCGAGTTGTTGTTGCAAGTTGTTCTCCACGTATGCATGAGCCGACATTTCGAAAAGTTCTTGAAGAATCAGGAATGAATCCATATTGCCTTGAAATGATAAACATTAGAGAACAGTGTTCATGGGTTCATAAAGACCGAGAGATGGCTACTGAAAAAGCATTTGATCTTGTAAAAAGTGCTGTTCTTCATGCATCTCTTTTAAAACCATTAGATAAGAAAGCTGTTGATGTCACTCCTGCAGCTTTAGTTATTGGTGGTGGTATTGCTGGTATACAAACAGCACTTGACATCGGACAAATGGGTTTTAAAACTTATCTTGTTGAAAAAACCCCTAGTATTGGTGGTCGTATGGCTCAACTTGATAAAACATTTCCCACTCTTGATTGCTCTGCCTGTATTTTAACTCCTAAAATGGTTGATGTCGCTCGTCATCCAAACGTTGAGCTTCTTACATATTCAGAGATTGTTGGAATCGACGGTTATGTAGGTAATTTTAATGTTAAAATTAAAAAGAAACCACGCTACATTGATGTAGATAAATGTACTGGCTGTGGTGAATGTTTCAATGGTTGTCCGGTAGAATTGCCGAATGAGTTTGATATGGATAAGGCCATAAGACATGCTATATATACGCCATTTCCACAAGCAGTCCCACTTAAGGCAACTATTGATAAACGTGGTATACATCCTTGTAGAGATGCCTGTCCAGCAGGAGTTGGAGCACCTGGTTATGTTACTCTTATTGGACGAGGTAAATTCTATGAGGCACTTCGAGTAATTAAAGAACGTTTGCCGTTTCCTTCTGTTTGTGGAAGAGTATGCCATAGACCATGTGAGAAAACTTGTACACGTAAAGATATTGATGAGCCTCTTGGGATAGCTCACCTAAAAAGATTTGTTGGTGATTTAGAACTTAATATACCAGCTATGGAAGTTCCTCCAATTGAAACTAAAGCAGAAAGTGTTGCGATTATTGGTGGTGGACCTGCAGGTCTTACTGCTGCTCATGACCTTGCATTAAAAGGATATCACGCAACAGTTTTTGAAGCAGCACCAGTACTTGGCGGTATGATGAGATGGGGTATTCCTGCTTTTCGTTTACCTAAAGAAATCATTGAACGTGAGATATCTGATATTCTAGCTCTTGGTGTAAGAGTTCAACTTAACACAAAGCTTGGGAGAGATTTCACTATTCCGGATTTATTTAAACGTGGTCATAAAGCTATTTTCCTTGCTGTTGGAGCACAACTTGGTAAAAAAATGACTATTCCCGGTGAGGAATTAAATGGTGTATTTCAAGCAATTGACTTTTTAAAGGAATTAAATCTTGGAAAGATAATCTCAACACCAATTGCAGAAATTGATGATGATCTTTGTATCGGGTGTGGAAAATGCGCAGAAGTATGTTACTATGGAATAATTCATTTAATACCAGATGAACTTGATCCTAACAAGAAATATCCCACAATTCATAAGAAATACTTATGTAAAGGTTGTGGTAAATGCGCCTTTGTTTGTCCATCAAAAGCAATTAAATTAAGTGGGTTCAAAAATATTGCTCCAAAAATTGGAAAGAAAGTAATGGTTATAGGTGGAGGAAACGCTGCACTTGACACTGCAAGATCTGCATTACGTTTAGGCGCAGATGATGTTGCTATTTTATATCGCCGATCACGTGAAGAAATGCCTGCAGAACCTGATTGGGAGATTGATGAAACTCAAGCTGAAGGCGTACGACTTGTTTATCTTATTGCTCCAACAAAAATCGTAAGTGATGATAAAGGAAATGTTAAAGGAATTGAATGCATCAGAATGGAGTTGTTAGATGAGCTTGATAATAGTGGTAGACGAAAAATAAAATCAATTCCTAAATCTGAGTTTATTATCAATTGTGATAGTGTAATTCTTGCTATTGGCCAAGAGGTAGACACAGATATATTATCAAAGGATGTAAAATTAGAAGTGACACCCTGGAGTTCAAAGAGAGTTGATCCTCTTTCATTTCCGAAAAATGGGTTTGATGATATAGAATTAACTCCTTGGAGTACAATTCACGCTGATTCATTGACATTGGAAACCAATATTAAAGGTGTTTTTTCAGGTGGTGATGCAGTATGGGGTGCTGGAACCATAATAGAAGCTATTAGTGCTGGAAAAGAAGCCGCAGAATCAATTGATAGATATCTATCTGGTAAAGATCTGAGAGAAGGTCGTGAAGAGAAACCCGAAATTGCAGAACCATCTATAGAGGGTGTAAAAAAGAAAGTAAAAATTCCTATGAAATATATAGATCTTAAAGATAGAAAAAACAATTTCAAAGAAGTTGAATTAGGTTATTCTGAAGAAGAAGCAATTGAAGAGGCTAGACGTTGTTTAGATTGTGGTGGTTGCTCTGAATGTTTTGAATGTGTTCAGACCTGTGAAGCTGGTGCAATTGATCATAATGCAAAACCTGAGATAATTGATGTAAAAGTTGGAGCTATTGTTGTTGCAACAGGTTTTGATCTTTTTGATCCACTAGCAAAACCAGAATATGGATATGGTAAATACAAGAATGTGATTACTGGTTTAGAATTTGAAAGACTTGTTTCTGCATCAGGACCTACAAGTGGACATATTGAGATTAAAGGTAAAGAACCTAAAAATGTTGTTTTCATCCAATGTGTTGGATCACGTGATAAAAAAACTAACGAATATTGTTCTCGTGTTTGTTGTATGTATACTGCTAAACAAGCTCATCTTGTTAAAGAGAAAATACCTGATTCAAATCTAGTTTTGTATTATACTGATATGAGAGCTTTTGGTAAAGGTTTTGAAGAGTTTTATAACAGAGTAAAAGGTGAAGGTATTACTTATAGACGTAGAAATCTTGATGATCCAATTGAAGTAAAGATGATAGATGGAAAGACTATAGTTAAAGCTAAAGGTCATCCTGATGTGCAAGCTGATCTTGTTATTCTTGCAACAGGTATTATCCCACGTAAAGATTCAAAAGATTTAGCAAGATTACTGAATATTAATCAAAGTTCAGATGGTTTTCTTTTAGAGGCTCATCCAAAGCTTAAACCAGTTGATACATTTACCGATGGTATTTTCCTTGCAGGTTGTTGTCAAAGTCCAAAGGATGTACCAGATACTGTTGCACAAGCCAGTGGTGCTGCATCTAGAGCATGTGATATTATTTCTAAAAAACAGTTATTAATTGAAGCAACGATTGCAAATGTTAATGAGGATTTATGCCGTGGCTGCGGCATTTGTGTTGAGTCATGTCCATATAAAGCAATTGAATTAAAAGAAGTTGATCGCAATGGACATAAGATACTTATAGTTACTGTAAATGAAGCTTTATGTAAAGGATGTGGTTCTTGTTCCGCTGCATGTTTGAATAGTGCAATTGGTCATCTAGGTTTTACCGATAGTCAAATCCTTGCTATGATCAAGGCTTTAGGAGAATGAAATAAAAAAGGAGGTATTGAAAAATGGGTATTGATTTTAATGCAGATGAAGTTTTTGAAATGGCCGAACAAATCGAAAGAAATGGTGCAAAATTCTACAGATCAACAGCTGAAAAAATTAAAGAAACTAATAAAAAACAACTTTTAGCAAATCTAGCAAAAATGGAGGATGAACATGAAAAAACATTTAGAGTATTAAGATCTGAACTTTCCACTGATGAAAAAATTCAAACAACTTTTGATCCTGAAGGAGATTCAGAACGTTATCTACGTGCGCTTGCAGATACTAGGGTTTTTTATGAAAAAGAGGTTATCCCTACATCGTTGGAAGATATTCTCAAATTTGCTATTACCATCGAAAAGGATTCAATAGTTTTCTACTTAGGTTTAAAAGATATTGTTCCAGTGCATCTTGGTAAACAAAAACTTGATGATATTATAAAAGAAGAAATGGGTCATATTCGCCTTCTTAGTAAGGAATTAATCGAACTCAATAAATATTGATTTAATAGGAAAATTTAGGTAATAATAAAATAATATGATGTATGAATTATGTTAAAAGAAATGTTAAAAGATTTGAAAAAGTTGAATGGAGAGAATTTCAAAACAGATACAGCTGTATGTTATTCTTATTCTTCAGATGCAAGTATTTACCGACATTTACCTGATGCAGTTGTACGTCCAAAGAATACAAAAAATATTGTTGATATTGTTAGACTTGCGAATAAATATAAGATACCATTAATCCCTAGAGGTGGAGGTACTGGACTTTGTGGAGGTGCTGTTGCTATAAACGGAGGCATCATTATTGATATGCAGTACATGAATAAAGTAAAAGAAATTCAACCTGAAAATTTATATTGTATAGTCGAACCAGGTGTTATATATGACGAATTAAATCGCCAATTAAAAAACTATAAATATACATTTCCAGGATCTCCAGGTAGTGGAGAAGCAGCAACTATTGGAGGTATGGTTGCAACTAATGCATCAGGTATGCGAGCTGTAAAATATGGTGCTACTCGTGATTATGTTCTTGGTTTGGAAATTGTCCTTCCTACAGGAGAAATTATGAAATGTGGTACGCATACCTTGAAAAACAGTAGTGGTTATCAAATTGAAAAGTTAATAGTTGGTTCTGAAGGTACTTTGGGAATAATCACAGAAATTACCTTAAAAATCATTCCATTACCAAAGAGCCAGATAACTGCACTTGTAACATTTGATGAATTGGTATCTGCAGGTCAAGCAATCTCAAATATTATTGCATATCCAATTATTCCATCTTCAATGGAGATAATGGATAGTTTGAGTATTGTTGCAGTAAACAAAGGAACTGATGCAAAACTTCCAGATGTTGAAGCAATACTTATTATCGAGTGTGATGGACCCATCGAAGAAGTTCGTCGAGAAATGTCTATTGTCGAAAAAATATGTAGAGAAAGTGGAGCGAGAGATATAACTATATCTGAAAAACCAGAAGTATTTAATAAATGGCATAAAGCACGAAAATCTGTTTTACCTGCATTAGGAAAATATCGCCCGGATTTGAAGATTGTTTCTTTAGTCGATGACATGGCAGTTCCAATTTCAAAGATTGCCCAGTTGATTATAGCTATTAAGAAGATAAGTAAAAATAACAATATTCTAATCACTACATATGGACATGCAAGTGACGGTAACCTTCATTCAAAAGTCTTACTCGATCCAACCAATAAAGATGATTGGAAACGAGCTGAAATAACCGTTAAACAAGTATATGATGCTGTTTTGAAATTAGATGGCACAGTTTCTGGTGAACATGGTGTGGGGATATCAAAAGCTCCCTTTATGATAAAAGAAAGGAAAAATGCTATAGGTACTATGAAAGCAATAAAAAAAGTATTTGATCCAAATAATATTATGAATCCCGGGAAAACGTTTGAATGGGATAAAGAATATATTATTACAAATCTTCGATATCCTGCAAAGGTGGACTAACATGGTTCCAAATATTAAAGGTGATAAGTTAAAAGAGTTTTTTGATCAAACGATGTTATGCACCTCGTGTGGATATTGTAAGTCGGTTTGTCCAACCTTCAAATCAACTCTTTGGGAAAATAATTCTGCACGCTCAAAAATTATGTTAGCCTATGGTCTTATTAAGGGAGAAATTAAACCTGATGATTCAATAGTTCAATCCATTTTTGAATGTACAGGATGCGAAGATTGCATGAGAAGATGCCCATCGAAAGTAGAAACTATTAAAATAATTATGGCGACTAGAAGCGAGCTTGCTAACCTAAATTTAATACCTGATAATATAAGAATTGCTTTAGATAATATAAAAAAATCAGGTAATCCATTAGGGGAACTAAAAGAAAAACGCATTGATTTTATTCCAGAAAAAGCTAAAAAAAGAATTGGAAAAGGCGCTGAAGTTTTACTTTACCTTGGGTGTACAACCTCATTCCAAGAAATGAAAATGGCAAAAAGTATCTTTGAAGTTATGGAACGTAGTGGTATTGATTATACATTTTTAGGGAAAGAAGAACCATGTTGCGGATTCTTGAATTATCTTTCAGGATATAATATAATGGAATTTGGTAAACAAATGATAAAAGCAATGAATACACTTAAACTAAAACCAAAAACAATTGTGACATCATGCCCAGGATGTTTTAGAACATTTAATATTATTTATCCGAAAGAAGGTGTATACTTAGATGTTAATGTTAAACATATTACTGAATTCCTTAAAGAACTTATAGAAAATGGAAATCTCATCGTAAGTAAAAAATTGGAAGGTAAAGTATTATATCATGATCCTTGTGATCTTGGAAGAAATTGTAATTATTATGATCAACCAAGAAAATTATTATCCCATTTCACTGATGTCCAGGAATTTGAATACAATAGAGATGAGGCGCATTGCTGTGGTGGTGGAGGAGGTCTTCAATCAACAAATTATGCATTAACAACCGATATTGCTAAAAAAAGAATAAAAGAAGCATTAGATTTGAACGCGGATATGATTGTAACAGCTTGTCCTGCATGTAAATCAACATTATTAAATGCAGCATTTGAGATGAGGGCAGAGTTTGGAAAAAAGATAAAAATAAAAGATATAGTTGAGATTGTTGAACGAAATACTATTAAAAAGGATTCTGCCTTTTCTACTTGATTAATTATATGTAATGTCTATTGGAAGAAATAATTATTCTTTCTATCAGGAAGCTTAAAACCAAAGTTTTTTGTTTTAGACTATTAAATTTAAAGCTTTCTTCGGAGGAGTTTTTCATATTTAAAATATGTATATTTTCTAAAAATAAATTTATTAATAAGAAGAAAAAGTTATTTATTTAATTATTGCGTTTTATAGGTCTCTAGAAAAAGCTCCTGTTAACATCGCATATTCTTCAAAATCTTCAACCCAGTCAAAATCCTTATCGATTTCACTCTCGTCCATTTTCTTTGCACTTTCAGCAAGATGCTTCTGCTGTTCTTCGATTAATTTTTCAAGAGAGGCAAATCGTTTAGCTTTGATTACAGGGTAAAGTAAAATCGTGTCTGGTCCTTCAAGGCTCCGAATCTTATTTCTTACAAAATCCATAGCAGTTTGTTTACTATCTGCAGCGATATTCATTACAATATCTTCATCTCCAAGAGAATAAGAGATATATATTGGGAATAGATTATTTGGATATTTATATTTAATCAAATAATCATAAATATTTTTATAATATTTGGCATGTGTATAAATACGAATTACATATCGTTGAATATTTTTTGGTCTATTTTTAGGAATTGGAAAAAATATTGGTTTCATTAATGAAATTGTACTAGAGTGATGGCATTCTTCACAATTAGAGAGACTTTCTGTGACGAAATGAGCGATGTCATCTACTTCTTTCACATCAAAAATAATTGCTACACTCATCATACCTTCTGCTTGTGTTGCATACAAAGGTGTTACATATTTAGTAGTTTCTTCTTTTATTACGTTTTTTTCAACAAAATCCCATATTTTACTAAGATCACTTTTTGGGGCTAATCTCACAATAATCATCATAGAATATAACCTCCGAATTTCCCTATAAATTGATTTAATCCGTATTAGTAATTATAATATAAGTAGTTTTTGTAAAAACAATAAAGAATTCTCCCTATAAAAAGTATTTTTTAAAAACAAACATTTTGATAAAAAATTTATAAATTTTAAAAATGATTCAATTTAAATAATGGATTGTTTTTTTATTGTTTTTGTTGCAACAATATCAACATCACTATTTAAAACATTTTTAATAATAATCTGACCTGATGCTACAGGAGCATTAATTGTAATTTTTTTAATTTGTCTAAGAATCGGAAATAATTTATCCTTTGGTACTGGTCTAGTACTTTTTACACTAACTAGAGGCCATTCTCCACCTTTTACTAATACCGATGTTGTTAACATTCTCCTCGGATCAAGAGCTTCACTTTTTGCATATTCAATCCCTTTTTTACATATATTTTCCTCTGTTACTATAATTTGCTTTCCATCTATTTTTACGAATATCTTGCAACCAATTGGACATATTATACAAGTGATTTTATTTTCATCCATCGAGTTTAACCTCTAAATTATCTGACGATTTTATTAAATTTTTATCTATTATAAAATTAAATTTAATCATATTAGAAGGAGTTACATACCGAAACTTTTTCTTAAAAATTTCTTTATCTAAATTAATTATACGTAATGTAGTATTCTTTTTAGGTTTTTCAACTCTTAATCTGAAATTTACTTTACCAGATTTGGTTACTCTTTGAGGAATTAAATATCTAATTCCCTTGCCTGGAATGATTTTTATATATTTACCATTATCAGGTATTTTCTTTTTTTTTGAAATTGCATATTCTGCAGCATACGAACCAGTTTTTTTAGAATCTCTTGATAGAGAATCAACGATATCATACACATGAAGACAATTACCACAAGCAAAAACTCCTGATAACGAAGTTTCAAAAAATTGATTGACTACCGGACCACCTGTTATATCATCAATTATAATTCCAACATTTTTTGATAATTCATTTTCAGGTATCAAACCAAGTGAAAGAAGAAGAGTGTCACATTTAATTTTTTTTTCAGTTCCAGGAATAATTCTCGTTTTTTCATCTACTTGCGAGACAGTAACACTTTCAAGTCGTTCTTTTCCCTGTATTAGCACAATAGTATGATTCAACATAAGAGATATACCATAATCATCAAGACATTGGACAATATTTCTTGGAAGACCACTTGGATTAGGTAAAAATTCTATAACACCTAAAACGTTTGCACCTTCTAATTTTAAACGACGTGCCATGATTAATCCTACATCGCCAGATCCAAGAACAACTATATTTCTTCCAACCATTACATTATAAAGATTAATGAACGCCTGTGCTACACCAGCTGTGTAAATACCACTAGGTCTATCACCTGGAATCATAGCAGCCCATCTTGTTTTTTCTCGACAACCCATAGCAAGAACAATAGCTTTAGCTTTGATTTTATGCAATCCTTTTTTATTAATAGCAGTTATTTCTTTTTTATTATTAAAATTAAAAACCATTGTTTCATTCAAAAGTTGTATATCTTTTTTTTCGGCTTTTTTAATGTAAAGTTCTGCGTATTCAGGACCAGTTATTGATTTTCCAGTTTCCTCAACACCAAAACCGTCATGAATACATTGTGGAAGAATACCTCCCAACCAATTATTTCTATCGATAACTATAACGTATTTAGCACCGTTTTCTTTTGCAGATATCGCTGCAGATAAACCTGCTGGTCCCCCACCGATAACGGCGACATCCACATCCCAATCACTCATCTTTAACCTCTCTAGTTCGACCATTAAATAGATTAGAATTAGGTGATCGAAGTTTTATATCATTGATATTCATACCAAACTTCTTTTCCATAATTTTTATAATATGCTGGGCACAAAATCCCCCTTGACATCTACCCATACCTGCTCGACAACGATATTTAATAGATGAAATTGTTTTTGCACCAAGCGGATTTGAAAGAGCTTGAATTACTTCCATCTCTGTAACATTTTCACATCTGCAAATTATTCGTCCCCATCTATCGTCTTTTTTAATTAATATTGCCTGTTTTTGTTCAGATATTTCAGAGAAATGTTTTCTTTTTTTTGTTTTCATTATATATGTTTTTTTATATTCTAGATTAATATGTTTGGATATCATTTGTACTGTCTTTTTTGCTATGGCAGGAGCCGCGGTTAGACCAGGTGATTCAATTCCTAATAGATTTATTAAACCCGGTGTTTTTTTACTTTCTTCGATTCTATAATCTGCCCATCCTCCTTCTTCTTTAGATGCGAGTTTACAACGAATTCCAGCATATGCATTTATAACTGCGTTATTCGGTAAATTTGGAATAATCTTTTTTGCTTCCTTGAATAAAGTCTTCATGGTTTTTCTTGTGGTTTTTTTATCATTAATATCATCTATGAATTCAGCACTTGGACCTACTAGAATATTTCCTTTAATAGTAGGGGTGAGATGAATTCCTAAAAATCCACTATTCTTTTCAGGAATGGGGTATATCATTGATTTTATCAAAGAACGATAATTTTTATCTAATACTAAATATTCTCCCCGACAGGGATATATATTAAAATCAGGTTCTTCGAGCATTGCTACAATTTCTCTACAGTTTAACCCTGCTGCATTCACTAATAATTTAGTCTGATATTCACCTTTGTTAGTTTTTATTAAAAAATTATGTTTTTGTTTCTTTAACCCAGAAACTTTAGTTTCAAGTAAAAATTTTACATTATTCTCTGCAGCATTCTCGGCAAGGGCAATAGTTAACTCATATGGCTCTATTATACCAGCAGATGGAACCCACAAAGCTGCATGACATTTAACATTTGGTTCTTTTGATTTTATAGATGATTTATCTATTATTTCAAGATATGGAACTTTATTTTTCTCACCTATTTTTTTAATATATTTGAGTTCTTTAACTTCTTCATCGTTTTTAGCAATAACATATTTTCCAATCCAATTCACTTGGACACCTAGCTGATTAGCTAATAATTTAAACATTTGATTTCCTTCAACACAAAAATGAGCTTTTAGTGAGGAGGGAGTAGAATTTAATCCACTATGTATTACACCACTATTTGCTTTACTAGTTCCAGATGCAACGTCGCTTCCTTTCTCAAATACAACGACATCAATATTATATTTTGAAATCTCCCAAGCAATTGCAGAACCGATAACTCCTCCACCAACAATAGCAACTTGGAAGTTTTTCATCTGATTCGTTGAATATCAAGACTTATATAAATATATTAGTTGTTTACTTATTTACTTTATATCATAAAAAAATTGAGCTGAGGAAAATAAATGAAGGTAAATATTCCTTATGGAAGCAAATATATCAATGTTACAATACCTAAACCTTTTCATATGTTAGTTCCTAACAAAGTAATGATAAAGAACCAAGAAAAACTAATAGATAAGGCTTTAGAAAAGCCTTTAGGTTTTAACTCTTATGATGATTTTGCTGAAGATGCTGATAGATTACTTGTTATTATTAATGATGCGACAAGACCTACTCCAACATCTAAAATTTTAAAATATCTTTTACCAGTTCTCTCATCTCATCCTGACGTAAAGTTTCTTGTTGCGACTGGTGTTCATCGTGCGCCCACAGAAGAAGAATATAGATATATTTTTGGAAACACATATGAAATTTTTAGAAGAAAAGTTTATGCTCATGATGCAAGAAAAGATAATGATATGATCTACTTAGGTAAATCAAAGAATGGAACTGAAATGTATATAAATAAGTTAGTTCCAGAATATAAAAATATTCTTGTTATCGGTAGTGTTGAACCGCATTATTTTGCAGGTTATACTGGAGGAAGAAAATCTTTCCTACCTGGAGTTGCCTCATATAAAACTATTGAAATGAATCATAAACTTGCATTAAGTGATAAAGCATGTTCTCTTGCCCTTGAAGGAAATCCTGTGCATGAAGATATGGCTGACGCAATGCAGGTGCTTAAAGATCTTAAAGTTTTTTCTATACAAACAGTACTTACAGGTGATCATAAATTATATGCAGTTACCGCTGGTGATTTACATCAATCATTCGATGCGGCAATAGAATTTTCTAAACAAGTTTTTTGTGTACCTTTAAGAGGAAAAGGTAACTTAGTTATAACTGCCGCCCCTTATCCTATGGATATTGACTTATATCAATCGCAAAAAGCTCTTGACAATGGTAAATTAGCTCTTGAGGATGGAGGAGTTATAATTCTTGTATCTAAATGTCGTGATGGTATAGGTGAAGATGCATTTCTTGAACTTTTAGGAAAAGCTAATTCTCCTAAAAAAATAATGGAAATACTTGGGGATGAATACAAGCTAGGATACCATAAAGCAGCAAAAATGGCTCAAATTGGAATAAGAGCAGATATGTGGGCTGTTACTGATCTTGATGATAAAATTATTAAAAAGTCACAATTGAAACCTTATTCAACTATTCAAGTTGCAATAGATGACGCAGTTAAACTTATTAAGAAAAAAGGTAAAAAACCAAAAACTATTGTTATGCCATATGGAAGTCTAACAGTTCCCCTAATTGGAGAAAAATAAATGGATTTTAGATTATTGCATTATCTTTATCTTTTTGTATTAATATAAAGATCTTATAATAGTATTTGTTTTCACAAAACATGCAATATATTTCAAAATACTCTAATACGTCTAATAGTATATTTTTAAAATAATCAAAAGCGTTATAGTTTTTATCTATTTATTTATTGAATTTTATTGAATTTCACAACAAATTTTTCTATAATTCTTCTATTAAATGGATTAATAAAATAAATATCCTGATATCCCTCTTTTCTATTTTAAAATAGACTTCATAAATATTTTATAACAAATAAACTTAAATTTATAGATAATGATATAAAATTAAATAAGAAGAAAAAACTAAAAACATAATTACTATTCATTTTGACAAAGGAGCGTGATTTTATGGATGAAACAAGTTTCGAAGACGGTATAGTTTCTCTAATTAGAAAAGCTGAAACTGAATTACCACAGGATGTCATTAGAGCTCTAAAGAAAGCATGTGATTTTGAAAAAGGAATTGCGAAAACTCAAATTGAAACTATTCTAAAAAATGTAGAGTTAGCTAAATCATCAAAACGCCCTATGTGTCAGGATACCGGTATTCAGACATTTTTTGTTCAGATTGGTATTGATTATCCAAAAATTAAGGATCTAGAAGGCTGGATCATAAAAGGAGTTAAAAGAGCAACAAAGGAAATACCATTAAGGCCAAATACCGTTGATCCATTCTCGGGGAAAAACCATGGTGATAATGTCGGAGAAAATATTCCATATATAACTTGGGAATTTATGGATGGAGATAAGATATTAATAACTGCATTACCAAAGGGTGGCGGTAGTGAAAACATGAGTAAACTTGGGATGTTAAAACCTGGAGTTGGTATCGAGGGAGTAAAGGCTTTTGTAGTTGATGAAATGATTAAGGCTGGAGGAAATCCATGTCCACCAACCGTTGTAGGTATAGGTATCGGGGGAGGCGCTGATCTTAGCTTAAAACTTGGAAAAAAAGCCTTATTAAGACCCATTGGAATAAGACATCGAGATAAAATGATAGCATCTATAGAATTAGAACTAATTGAGCGCATAAATGCTAGTGGTATTGGACCTATGGGACTTGGTGGTAAAACAACAGTTTTAGATGTACATATAGAAAAAGCTCATCGTCATCCTGCTAGCCTTCCTGTCGGAATTGCTGTTCAATGTTGGGCTGATAGACGAGCCCATCTAACTATTAATTCAGATGGAACATGGGAGGTATCATAAATGAAGTATCATTTTAATCTACCAGTAAACATTGATGATATACAGAAACTTAAGGTTGGAGATATATTATATGTTTCAGGTGAAATCTTCACCGCTCGAGATGAAGCACATCATAAGATGTTAAATATAGAAGAAAACAAATTGCCATTTACTCCTTCAAATATGGCACTTTTTCACTGTGGACCACTCATGAAAAAAGAACATGGTAGTTGGAAAGTAGTTTCTGCTGGTCCAACAACTAGTAGCCGTATGGAACTTTTTGAGGATCAATTCATTGAAAAATTTGGTATTAATATCATAATCGGAAAAGGAGGAATGGGTAAACGTACGGAAACTGCTTTAAAAAAGTTTGGTGGTATTTATACTGCGTATACTGGAGGTGCAGGAGCACTTGCAGCCGATTGTGTGAAGAATGTAAACGCAATATATTGGCTTGAAGAACTTGGAATGCCAGAAGCAGTATGGATATTTGAAGTAGAAAAATTCGGTCCACTAGTTGTCGCTATGGATTCGTATGGAAATTCATTTTATAAAAAATAATTTATAAGATTAAAAAATATGATATATCAGAATATAGATGGAAAAATATGATGTAGTCATCATTGGTGCAGGCCCAGCTGGGACATCGGCTGCTAAAATTCTTGAATCTAAAAGACATAACTACCTCATTTTAGATAAAATGTTGTTTCCCAGAAACAAACCATGTGCGGGTGTACTATCTCCAAAAGTTAATTCTATACTTAAAATTCCAAGAAATATACGTGAACGTCCTCTTTATGGTTACCGTGTTTTTTCTCCATCTGGTAATATTGTAGAATCACCTTTCCCTGAACCTGGTTCTATAGTCAAAAGAGATATTTTTGATATGTTTCTTGTTGAATCCCTAATAAAAAAACCTACGCATGTAGATGTTACGAAAATATATAAAGATGATTATGGTATGGTAATTGTTGGGAATAATTGGAAATGTAAAGCTAAAAGTATAATTGGAGCCGATGGAGCTAATTCAATTGTAAAAAAGTATTGTAAAATCTCATCAAAGAAAATTGCAATAACCGCCCAATATACCATTTCTCTTCCATTTAATATTATAAATAAATTTATTGGTAATTGGTTTGAAGTGTATTATACTCTTAGATATGGATATGGATGGATTAGCCCTAATAAACAAAGTTTAAAAATCGGTGTTGGTATCCTCTCAAATTACCTAAAAATGAATATATGGGATGTATTAAATAATTTCATGAACCATCCAATAGTAAAAGGAAAATCTAAGGATGGAAAAATTATTGGAAAAGAAACTCATATTATTCCTATGTCCGGACCGTTGGATAGACTTGTAGGTAATAAATGCATATTAGTTGGGGATGCAGGGGGTTTTGTATATCCTGGAACAGGAGAGGGTATATTTTATTCTATTAAAACAGGTCAAATAGCGGCAAGAGTAATTGATCAAGCAATAATAGATGACGATTATCATAATATTTCTATTGAAAAAAATTATTTAAAAGAATTAGATAAAAATGGAATTTTATGTCTTCGTAATATTGATTTCGTGGAAAAAATTCTGTCAAGCAGTGAAAAAATTGAAAAATATGTTAAGCGGTTAAGATATTTAAACAGAAACTAATTTGTTATTTTTAAATAATCAACTACTTTTTTGATTAAATCTACGCGTAGATTGGTAAGATTTTCAAAGTTACCGTCATATGCATCTTTTTCCTCCCCAAGATCATAACATGTTTGATTATCAATATCGATTAGAATACCTGGTAATCCAGCATTTTGGAAATCGTCTATATGTTTTGTATAGAATGCTTCACAGCAACTTCCAATAAATGATTTAATGCCCTTTTGTTTCAAATCATTTAAAGTTCGAATAAGATCTTTAAAGTTTAAAATGGTAATAGGAGTTAAGTTATTTTCTATGGCATATTTATAGATATCACCTACTGTACATTTACCACAAAGAATACATCCCTTTTCTTGTCGGTATTTACATTCAGGTAATTTTGAACAATAGGGAATTAAAATTACTGATGATTCTCTAATATTATCAATTGATTCAATAACTGTGAATATATTATTTACATTTTCAAGAGAAATTCCAAGTTTTAGATATTCAATTTTTTCCAATGATTTATATATTGCTTTTATAAAATCAATAGGCTTAATACCAGGAATATCAACTTGTCTCTCATTAAAGAATTGTATAATTTTTTCTTTAATTTTAATTTTATCGATTGTACTATCTTTTAATAGTGCTTCAAGATCAAAAATTGTACGTTTTGGATGTATAAAAAAATCTCCTGTTATAAGAGCTGCCTGGATACGTTTATTTGGTATATCAACAATGAGAGATATGCGAATTAGGCCACCTGGAGTTTTATAAACTGATCTTAAAACCTGCCTTTGTTCAATTTTTTGTCGAACTCCATAAATCCATTCATTTGACTGATAATATTTAATTTTTTCATTAAATAATTTTATTTCTTTTCCAGTTAATTTACGTTCTATAGGATCAATATTTAAAACTTCGATAAATCCTTCTATTAATGCCTTTTTAATGATTTTTAATCTTGGTAAATATCCTAGTTCCCATTTTAAGCATGTGACACGTTCCTTGACAGATTCTATTTCTTTATCTTTTAATTTTTCAATTGGAATTTTAAGTGATCGTATCATAGTGTTGACATCAAAATCGGTAAGAAGGGTTCCTTGAAAGAGAAATGCTTTTCCTTCAAACGCTCCTCCAGTTCCTGAAATCTTACGACCGTTAACCTCAATATCGTTTTTTGGACGGAATTCAGCTTTTATCCCTAAACGCTTTAATCCCCCTATTGAGCATTCACAAATCTTTTTGTATATTTTCTCCATGTCTTTTGGAATTATTGGATTATTTCTATTTACAATTAGTTCCCATCCTAATTGAGGTTCATCTATGTAAATTGCTCCACCACCAGTAATCCGTCGATTAATCTCTATGTTATGATTTTTACAGTAATCAACTCTAATTTCTTGTTCAACATTTTGATGAAAACCAACAAGGACATTGTTTGGTGAAAACTGTAGAAATCTAATTGTATTTGGAATATAATTCTTATTTCTACACAAAAGAAGAACTTCATCAAGAGTTATATTCTCTGCAGCATTTCTAATTCCAGTATCAAGAATAGACCAATCTTTCATTTTTTCACTTTTAAATTCAATTAATTCTATATTCTAAATCTAAATATTTATAATCTTTTTAAAGAAATGTATATTTATTTTGATATTTCTTCAAATCACGAGTAGTTAAACAACTGCTTTTGAATTATTTCAATATCTGATTGTTCTGGTTTAAAAGCATAATTTCTAATTGGATGAGATGGACGTTCATTACCATAAGGCCGATTACATGCAACAAATCCATCACTCCCAGAACATCCTGATGTCATAAATGCATATCCAGATTTGACTACAGGTTCAATATCTACTCCAAACTCTATTATCTGGTTTTTATTGTTAAAAACCATTTTTTCAAATCTACTTATTCCTTCATTTATGAGATAACGTGCAAGTTGAATTCTACGATAATTTCCATAAGTTGGCTGTGGGTATTTCTCCATTTTACTACCTAGTTCAGGATAAAATGAGAATAACTGACCCTTAGCACCCATATCTTCAGCTCTTTGTATTATTTCAGCCATTTCCTTCTCTGATTCATTCAAACCAACTATTAGATGTATACCAACCTTTCCCTTTCCAAAATATTCAACTGACCACTTAACAATCTGCCAATAATGATCCCATTTATGAGGACCATTAACACCTTTACCGCGCAATTTATCAAATATTTCAGGAGTTACGGCATCTAATGCTATTCCAATCATATCTGCTCCTGCCTGCTTTATTCTCAATAAATCATTTTTTTTTATTAAAGTTGGGGAAATCAGTCCACTAATTAAAAGATTTGTTTCATCACGAAATTTTTGTATTATATTACACATATCATCAAAAGCATTTGGATGTGTTATCATAGAAATGCAAACTCTTTTAAGATTTTTACCATATTTATTTGTTCTTTTAATCACATCATCGGTTTTCAATATTGGCCAATCAACCCTGATAAATGTCTTTTTATTGATATCCCGCGATTTTGAGAGACCACAATATGCGCATCTTGCAATACATCCATCTTCATAATTTAAAAGAAGATTCAATGCTTTTAGATGTTCGCCTCTATTAAATTTCCCAGGAAAAAACTTAAGTGTCATTGCTGCAGCTGTACTAATCTTAACATATTCAGGGCTTTCTTTTTTATTCATCTTCTTCAACTCTTTGAATTTCTGCAGATATCCAATTTCTTATGTCTTCTTCTTTTTCTATAATATATCTAGTATCAACCTTCATATTTTTAGGTTTTATAATAACTATCCACGATTCATATGGATTATCATTTATTAAACTTGGATTATTGATTACTTCTTTATTTATAGATACAATCTCCCCGTCTATTGGAGAGTAAAATCTGCTAACAAACTTTGCTGATTCGAAGCTCCCTATTGGTTCTCCATTTTTTACTTTATTTTTGGTAATTTTAAGATATGTTAAAAAACCAACTATTTCTGCGGCAAATGCATCCATACCAATCTTATAATAGTTATTATCTTCTTTTAGCCATATGTGTGCTCCATCTTTTATATAATATTTTCTATCTAATGGAAATTTCATGCCATTTATTTCAAACAATAAATACACCTCCTTAATTTTCTTTTTTAAATATACTCATAATTTTATTATTAACCATATTTCTATTATATTCCAAACCTTCCAATTCATTCATTAAATTCTGTTGATTTTCAGAAAACAATGGAGAGGAATTTAAAAATAATACATTTTTGATTTTATTTTCCTTTATCTCACATATTATTTTCTGAACCCAGTTGGATAAATTTAATTCTTTATAAAAAAGTAGAACTCCTTCTCTTATTTTAATTTCACGACCAGTTGGTTTTTCCCCCTTTTGATATAACCAAGATTTTGAAGTGTAGTATTTATTAAGCTCAATCATTTTTGTGTTTATTTTTTTATCTAATCTTTCTTTTTTCATTGGTCCTAATATTTTAATAAAATTTGAAGAAAGAATTTTATAAATCTTTTTTTTTGGAGGGACATTATCACCTAATTCTTGTTTAAGTGTAGTTAAATTATCTTTCATTAGTTCTAGGTATCTTTTTCTTAAAATTTCTGTTAATTGTAATGCATTTGCCATTGTATTATAGTCAAAGTCAAATAAAATGCTTCCTCCTAAAATTTTACATTCACCAACCTCGCCTCCTCCATTTCCTGAAATTTTTTTTTCATTTACAATTAAATCACACAATGGTTGATATTCAGCTGAAATTCCGATATCATGATATGTGTGAATAACTGGTTGGAGGAATTTTTTAAAAAAATTTTGTGGAATTCGTGGAACTTCAGGATTATTTCGATTTATGATTAAATGATAAAAAATCTGATTTTTATCTAACAAAACTGTTCCACCCCCTATTTCCCTTCTAAATATACCTATATTGTTTTCTTTACAATATTTTAAATCTATCTCATCATTTGGATTCTGATGTAAACCTATGCATATATATTTTCCGGTAGATGAATGTAAAACCAGACTCTCGATATTCATGTAAGCTAGAGCATGATAAATCAATTGTGAATCTATCCATTGAAGTTTGTCTAATATGAATAGTTTCATTAAGTTAGCCTCCACTTTTAGAAAGATATTTAATTAGGTAATATTACTAAAATAATAATATAATTTTCGAAATTCGTTAATTTGTAATTTTGTTATAATTAAAAAATCCTTACTATATTTTATAAAATTGTTAATAAAAATTATATTTTTATTCTATTCATTACTAAAACAGTCTATAGCCTATAATCTATCAAATATTCCTACTTAATAAATTTCTTCTTTAGCTTTCGAAAGTTATATATTATTAGGCAAATTAGGCAGTAATAACCTCCTCTACAATCGCTACCACATTTATAGGGTTTGTACGACATTCTTCTCACTATAAGTTATCTATTAATTATATAAAAGAATTAACAATTGTATGAAAAATTATTCCAATGTTAATCATAAATATTGAAAACATTACAAGACCTAAAGATCGACCAAGATTTACAGGTTTAAAGTTCTTTCTTATAGATATTTGACTATATAATAAAGATATCCCTCCAATTAATGAAAATATTAGAAATATGATACTATTATCAAGAAGGAAAAACATCCAAATAATAGTGATAAATGTAGCTATTGCAAATAATAACCCAATTTTAACAAATTTTTCTCGACCAAAAAATACTGCAAAAGTTTGTGGATGAATTTTTATATCTCCTTCATAGTGTAAAATGTTTTCAGGGACATCCAATGTTAACTCCCAAAAAAATAATAAAAGAAATAATGCAAGTGGTATGAAATTAATTGATGCAAAAGCAATCCATACAGCAACTGGTATTAAACCAGCACCTAAACCAAGTAATAAATTATTTTTATATTTAGAGGAGTAAATGGCTATAAGAACTATGCATATTATTTGTATCAAAGAACTGACAATGTTATAAAAACTAAACCACCATAAGAAGATTCCAAGTAAAATAAATATAAGTGAAATAATTAATGCTATATTTTTTTTTATTCTTCCCGAAGGAAGTGGACGTTTTGGATTAACAATTTCATCTTCTTTTAAACCTACTATATCATTAAATACATAAATGCCTACTATTGATGCCCAATAAGCAAAAGCCCATATTAATGTTTTAATTTGGAAAAATTCATCTAATGAACCATTTACCCAAAATATAGCTAACATACCGGGAGTTAATCCTATAAAAAAGCATGCAAGCCACCAACCTGGTCGTAATACTTCGATATATGCTATGTTTTTGGTTTTGTTTTTTATCATTTTCATCATTTTATTACTTATTTAATTTCATAATATTGAGAATATTTTAAGACATAACAAAAAATATTAATAAATTTACGATTTTTTAAAATACAGAAGATGTCTATGGAATAGATAAAAAACCTGCATTGTATAAGAGTACTAAGCTTTGTCCAAATGTAACTAAAAGTGAAAAAGATAAGATTGCATAATATCCTCCAGTAAAATCTTGTTTTCTTAAAAAGTACCAATAAGAAAAAATTTCAGCAATAATTATTGGCCAGACGAAAAATAAGAAACTAGTGGTAATGATATAATTTAGTATACCCATTAATACAATTATTGAGTTTGATATAATTACACAAGCCAATCCTAAATAAAAAACTTTTTTTTTCTCAAGAAATGTTGCTATTGTTCTTAATCCTTCTTTGATATCAGGTTCGTAGTCTATAATCGTTGTTGGAATGTATATTGCACCAACACCAAAAAAACCTAACAATCCCCATAAAATAGGAAATTCAGTTATTGGTTTTACTAAAATCCAACCTGCTAATGAACAAATCACACCACTGCCAAAGGCATTTGTAATAAAATCTAAACCAGGTCTCTCTTTAAATCTCATTGGTGGTGAAGAATATGAAATAGAAAGAATTATACAAATAGTAATAAGTATAACGAACCATAAAGAAATAAATAAAGCAGATAAGAATGCTAGGAAAAAGAGAAATATTGATACAAATAAAACAGATTTTGGCTTTATTATACCTCCTATCAAAGGAAGATATTTTTTCCTCCTGCTATCAAAATCAGTATATCTGTCAAAATAATCATTAAAAAGAATTGTTGCACCGCCTAAAAGAGGACCTATTGATATTATTCCAATTATAAACAAAAAAAACTCTTGATAAATATTATATACAGGGGAAGGATCAGTGAGTAAAAAAACCTTTGCTATATATGTAGGATAAATCTTGTTAGATGCAAGTGACCAACCCATGTAAAATGGTAGAATTGAAACCCCCCAAAACAGAGGAGCCATTTGTTTTAAAAAATGTCGAATTATTAGAAATGGTGCAAGTATTGAATCATTATTATTCATAATTCATCAAACTCTATCATTATTTATAGAGACTTGGCAGCAATATCAATTACATCCATTACTTTCATTTTGAAATCCTGCTCCATTTCTTTCATTTGTTCCTTTTTTATCTTAATAGCATTTCCTATCGAACCTTTACAATTTGGACACGCAGATACAATAGTTTTTGCCCCTAAATCATAAGCTTCATTGATTTTCCTAATTGTAATATCTGTTGTTAAATCATAATTAACAGCTTTTAAACCTCCACCACCACCGCAGCAGATACTATCCATACGATTATTAGGGAATTCAAGAATTTCATTAATACCAGGGATATTTTTTAATATATAACGAGGAGCATCAAAAATACCCCTACCTTCATATTCAGATATTCTTCCTAATTCACAAGGATCATGATAAATAATTGGAAGATTTTTCTCATTAAATTCTTTTGTAAATTTTAATTTTCCATCTTCAATTGCTTTTGCAATCAATTCAGTTATATGTAAAAGTTCAAATTTGAAATTAGCGAATTTTTTATATTTTTTAATAGCCCTATAACATCCAGGACACCCCGTTATTACCTTTGTTGCACCTCTTTTTTTAATTTGTTTTAAGTTATATTCTGCAATATCTTTAAAATTACTCCATTGCCCTGACATAGTATTAATAGCACCACAACACATCTCATCTGTTCCTAATGTAGTAAAATCTATTTTGGCACTTGTAAGAATTTTTAAAGCATTCAATAATGTTTGATACTCATGATAAGATGTCACACAACCAACAAAATATACAATATCTGCTTTTTTAGGGAGTTTATACTCATCACGATACCATTCATCTCTTTTTGATAAAGGTTCCATAAATGGATTCTTAAATTCTTTATTGGCAATGTTATTATACATATCAATTGTATTTTTTGGGGGTATAATTTTATTTTCAACCATCCATTCTCTGATTTCTTCCCAATATTTATGAAAATCAATGTCAACATGACAAATTGTTTCACATCGGCTACAAAGTGTACATGTATATATTTTTGTCATCGCTTCTTCAAGAGATATTTGTCCTCTACTGGTAAGGAAATCCGTTATCTTTTTTCCTAGTATCTTATCCAAAAAACTATCCTTAGCAATAAGATGCTTCAAAAGATATACTTTCCCTCTTGGAGTTAGAGATTCCCATCCTGTCTCTCTATATACAGGACAAACAGATTTACAATAACCACATTGCAAACAAGCGTATACATCATCTAAATGAGGAGGCTTGTTTCGTACAAGGTTTTTCTTATCTATGCTTTTTGATTTTTTCTTTTCATCTTTTTTATTTCTTTTTCTCATATTTATTTATCCTAATCTTATCCGCCGGCATTATTTGTTTTAATATAGCTAAAAAATTTAAGCCAAAATTCATAACAAAACCTGGAATAGGGATTCCAAAACGTGTTGAACTCTCTATTAGTTTTCCGGGATTCATTATATAATGAGGATCTATAGTGGATTTGATATCATCCATGACTAGAACGCCTTTACCATGTATTTTTTTTAGATTTCCACTAAAAAGAAGACCAAAACCACCAGGTCTTCCACCAACTTTGAATACTTCATCTGTTAATTTTTTTATTAATGCCATAGATGCCATATTTTTTATAAGTTTTTGTTCATTTGAAAGAGCATATGTCATAAATAACGCTGTATTTGGATCTGATATATAACCCACCACTGCTCCTTTCATCTTTAACTTTTTTAATATCTCTTTTGATCTTTTAGTCATGATAGTAAATTTTGATAAAGGACAGAATCCTTCTCCTACTATTAATCCTGGTCCAAGACGACGTGCTCTTGATTCGAAAAATCGCTCATCCCATTCATGTTTTGCAAATTCTTTAGTTTCTTTTTTGCCACCATTTTTTATCATTATATCTTCTGCTTTTTGTTCCTCAAGATCAATAATATTGCTATCTCCGCTAAAGATAATATTGACTACAGCTCCAATCTTTTGAGATTTTCTATCAAGCTTTTGTAATATATCATAGTGTGCGCCATCAGTAAATGCTATGTGATAAGGATTTATGTTTGATCGTGTTAGTTTATATATTGCTTTACTAGCGTCTTCTAGATTTGAAAAAACATATGATGTAGGTCGTATTTCTAAAGGTGCAGGTAAAACTTTTAAAGTTACTTTTGTAATAATTCCCAATGTTCCTTCAGAGCCTACAAATAAATCTATTAGATTATAACCCGATGAATTATTTACTATTTTTTTATTACCTGTGTTAATAATACTTCCATCTGGTAAAACTACTTCTATTGACCGAATCAGTTTATCAATTCCGCCATATTTATATGATCCAATTCCAACACCTCCAGTATTTATCCAACCACCAATAGTTGCTCCGGGGGCACTACTTGGATAAGCTCCAATAAGAAGGTTTTTACTTAATAGGGTGTCATAAAGATGTTTCCAATTCACTCCGGGTTCAACTGTTACATATAAGTTATCTTCATTTATCTCCAAAATCTCTTGCATACTACCCATATCTAAAATAATGCCACCAAAAGCAGGAACTACTCCCCCAAATGCCCATGAAGAACCTCCTCTTGGTATAATCGGAACATTATTTTTAACAGCATATTTCATTATTTTTGACACATCTTCGACATTACGTGGCTTAACTACTATATCTGGAATTGTTTTAAATACAAGAGACATTTCTTTAGGTAATGGAGCTAAATCATGGCTGTATAAGAGCCGATCAATGTTACTTTCACTGATATTACCCTCTCCGACTATATCTGCTAACTTTTTATAAATCTCTGAATTTGTAAATTGTTTTTTTGGAAAATCGGAGTCATTATTCGTTTCATTTATTTTTTCACTCAATTCTATCACCTTGCGAAATTAGAAAAACTCCTTTCAATATTAACTTTTTCATATTTAATATATAATATTTAAAATTACAGGTAATTTATGTCTAATTTTGTAATAATTAAAATATTTAAAAAAATTGGACATTTTGAATTTTTTCCCAAATTAATCGCATTATTTATTGATTAAAGCTTTTTTCTCTTCAATTTCTTTCTTCATCCATTTCTCAAAATCTGGCCCAATTTTCATCAATTTATTTAACTCTGCATCTAAATTGTCAGAAGAAATTTTTAATATCCAACCTTCACCATATGGATCAGTATTACAAAGCGTAGGGTCATCTTCAACATCTTCATTAATCTCAGAAATCTCTCCACTTACTGGAGCATATAGTTTACCAGTCCATTTTCCACTACTCATTGTTCCAAATGGTTTATCCTGACTTACTTCATCGTCTTCTTCAAGTGTTACAATACGTTTAATTGTTCCAGCCAATTTTTGCGTAAAATCAGTTATACCAATTTTTACCTGGTCATCTTCAACTCGAGCCCACATATGCTCTTTGTGATAGTATAATCCTTCGGGAAATTCATATTCGTCTATTTTCATATAAAATTCTCCAATATAATGGTAATATAAAAAGTTAGTAATATATACTTTTCGTTAAAATATTTTATAAAGCAATATAGATAAAAATTATTATAATTTTTTAAAAACTTTGGAAACTTTTAAATCTTTGATATATATTAATTTTAAAAAATGAAATGTTTAAATTTATCATTTTCGTATCCAAATAAAAAAAAAAACATTAATTTATTTAATAAAAACTAAAGGCTGGATGTAGTATATGGATCTTTTATACTCTACAATTGTATTATTGATTTTATCAATAATTTGGGCGGTAATAATTTTTCTAGTATTTAGGAGAATGATTGGAAAACAAACAAAAAAAGATAAAATAATGCTTTTTGGTGGTTTTCTTATTTTTGTGGGTTTAGCCGCTATTGTAATAGCAGGAACGATTACATTTGAGTATATTGAAAGTCCTAAATTTTGTGGAACATCTTGTCATGTTATGGAGCCTTTTTATAATTCTTTTAAGTTTCCAGGCAATAACCAAATGATGGATATTCATTTAAATGAAAAAATAAGTTGTTCCAACTGTCATAATAACCCTGGTATTGTTGGAACTATTGAAGGTTTTTTATCTGCTATTCCAGAGGCATATATATATTTTACAAATACTTATGATATTAATGATTTACACGGAGATATTTCACGTGAAGCTTGTCTAAAATGTCATGAGGAAGGTATTGCTAAATTACCTGGAGAGATTAATGCATTAGATGATATTGTTGTTAATCCTCATGATGATGAAACTAAGTGTGATGCATGTCACGATCCTCATGAAAATGGATTTGGTCTAACTCAATATGCTTGTCCTATTTGTCATGGAATTTATTTAGATAATTTTGAAATTCGATTATTAAATCATTCTGAAAGAGTTAAATTAAATTGTGCGGATTGTCATAATAGAAAACATCCAGATAATGCAAAAATCTTTTTCTCTGAATATCCCTCACTTATAAATACTGATTTTTGCTCAGATTGTCACGTTGAAGAAATTGAAAGTCTTAATAGAGGAGTGCATAAATCAATTAGTTGTATTATCTGTCATAATGAACATAAATCTTTGAGTATAAATTTTGATAAATGTAATGAACCTTGTCATAATCCACCTTCGGATCATAATAAGTTTACTTCAAATTGTATTATATGTCATGATACTACAAGAATACATTCTATATCTACTTCTAGTGTTGAACACGATGTAACTTTCTCTGATATTGTATGTTCAACATGCCACAAATTGGAAAATTCTGCATATGAATATAGTTTTACTCCCTCTTCTTTAGAAATTTATGGAGATAATGGATGTATTGACTGTCATCCGAATCATAATACTACATTTTATCCTCATATTATAATATCTCCATTCAATAATTGTAGCAGTTGCCATCCAACCTATAATACATCAGTTACAATACATGATCGTACAGCAACAAAATATCTTGGATTTTTAAATATTACAAGCGATTTCTGTTCAGATTGCCATGAGAGTGAAGTTAAAAAATTTAATTTAGGGATACATTACGAATATGAATGTATTGACTGTCATGAAGAACACTTAATCGTGAAGATAAATTTTGATAGCTGTAATAATCCTATATGTCATATTACTCCTTCCTATCATAACAATTATCTGAGAAATTGTTTAGATCCAATTTGTCATACTGATATTTCAAGTATTCATTAGTAAAAAATTACTTAAAAAGAGGAGTATAAAATTTGAAAAATAAAATATTATACAAAGAAATAAACATTAGAAAACCAGTTGATAAAAAATTAAAATTTTTAAAGAAATTTTCAGGTATATTTAATATAGGTTGATATATTTCTTTTTAAAAATAGAATAGAAATGATAGATGGCTATGGAAAAAGATATGAAATCAAAAAATAAGGAATTGAGAAAAAATTCAGAAAAAAATAATCTCTCAAAAAATGTAGATAATAATGATATTAATAATAAACTAAAAAAAATTATACAATCGTATAATAAAATTCAAATTTATCATCCAATCACAGTTGTTGAAATATGGGCTTTTACAATAGTTCTAGGAGTCATGGTAATTTCAGGACTGCTGCTAATTAGAGATTGGCTTTTTTTAAATTTTGGAGTTTATGGTAGGGTATTTATTCCAACTCCAAAAATTACATTAAATATACATATATGGTTTGGTTTTTTATTGATAATTTTGGGATTTTTTCATTTAGTTATTCATCTTTTATCAAAAAATAAAAAGGATATTTTACCAAAACGAACATCTAATGATTTTAAGTCTTTTTTACACTCGGGCATGTATTTAATTGGACTTGCTCGACGTGAGACTTATGAGAAATCTATTAAATTCAATGGAAGACAACGAATTGTATATACTGCCCAGGTTTATATTATTGGTTTAACTATTATAACTGGATTTATTTTTTATATAAATTACATTTCAGATGACTTAGCACTTGTTCATGTTATTCCAGCTGGTTTTACTATAATGGTTCTCTTATTTCATGTTTTAATTACAATTAGAAATCATGATTCAATTGCTTTAAAAGCTGCTTTTTTCACTGGAAAACTACCTATTTGGTATGTACGTAAAAATAATAAAATTTGGTATAAAAAATTAAGATCAGAACAAAAAAATAAATTTCAAGAACATCTATCTAAATTTTTTTCAGATAAAGAATTATCTAAACAGAAGAGTGATTTGTTAAATGCTGTTTCTAAATTTTTTTATTTAATTGATGAACATCCAGCTGAAAATAAAATTAGAATTATAACAGAAAAACTTAAAAGTACCTTAAAAACAAAAGAATTGAATAGAATAATTGAATTAGCTAACCAATTAGATTAGTTGATATTTAAATAAGTAATAAAAAGTTTATATAAAAACAAAATAATAAAATTATTTAATAGAACTTTATACAGAATTAAATATTTAATTATTTATTTTTGTCAAGGTTATTAAAATATGATTGTTTAATAATTTTTTGGATATATTTCTTTAACATAATCTCTTAGCATTTTATTTTCTTTATCCAGATCATCTATTAAAGCTCTGATAACATCACCCATAGAGAGAATGCCCAAAAATTCAGTTTGAAGATTTAGGTTACTGCATTTACTAATAACAATAGGAAGATGGCGAATATTATTTTTTATCATGATTTTCATGAGATATTCTAAATCATCATCTGGAGTTGAAATAATCAATCTATCCCATGGTGTCATAATTCTTTTTACTCTTAGATTTTTAATTTCACCTTCAGTTTTAGATAATTTTCTAATAATATCTCTTTCAGAAACAATACCTTTTACTTTTTCATCGTCATCAAGAACGAGTAGGGCAGCTATTTTTTTTTCTATAAAAATTTTTACAACATCTTTTAGTCGTTTTTTTTCGGTTATCGAAAATATTTCACCGCTTTTTTCTTTTAATAAATCACTTACTTTCTTATACATATTACCACAAATTGTAATTAATATACCTAATTTATTTTTATTATTTTTGTTAATTAATGAATTAAACAATCATTATTAACAATAACTTTCAAATGATTTGCAAATTATTTTACTAAAATTACCTCAATTAAAAAAGCTCTTTTTTCTTTTTAATAAATTTCATATTACAATTTTTTTTTACAGAATTTTCTTTATTTCATTATTAATTTTTTTTAATCTATTATATACTATTTACTCATTAGTTATCTGGCTTTTATTTTTTAAAAATATTATTATATACTTATTTGATATTTTAAATATTAAGCATATTTAATTTCTCAACTCTTTTTCTAATAGATTATTATAATATTCTGTATTTTTAATTTTATTAGTATCTTTATATGTTTTATTTATTTCTGAATGATCTTCTAATTTTTTTTCGGCAATCAATCTTAAAAACATACTAATAGTCAAAAGCCACATTCCTGTCCATAAAAACTTCATTAAAGGCAATATTTTTACTTGAATTTGAACAGTATTAATTTCTCCTAAATTGTTTTCATTAGCTTGTTGAAAAATTAAATATATATCTTCAAATAGAGTATCAACAATTTTTATTTCATTTCTTGTTTGATCATCTATCAATATCAAACCTGGTCTCTCTCTACCAATAAATCTATTATCTTTCCATACCTCAACATCAACAAAAATTTCGTTTTGAGACTTATCGATATTAACAACTTTTATCAAATATCCACCTACTTGTTGGCCTTCACTTTCATCAGATAAAGTTACAATTTTATCCTCGACAAGAAAATTACTAGAAACATATCCAATTATTATCAAAATAATTGCAAGATGAATAAGGTGAGCTGATATCATTTGGATAGAAGGCCAAATTTTTTTAAAGTTTATACTTTTAAATACTCTATAAATTGAACCTATCAAGGCTACAGTAAGGATTGGTAATGATACTATGACATATTTAATATTAGGGAATAGAAAGAAAGAAGTAATGGAGAATAATAGAACAACTATACCTATTATTGAAACCCATTTTCTTCCAGTATATCTCCATAATAAACAAAATATTAAAACAAAAATTATTGCAATCACAAAAAATCCAACTTTCATATTGAAATCATTTGGATTCAAAAAATTCATACTATATATTAATAAAATAAATGTGACAATTGTTGATAATATAAAAATTAAAGTTGTAATAAGCATTAGAACATCATCATTTATCAACTCAGAGATTGAGTAGAATCGTTCTTTTCTTACTTTTTTAATTATATTATATCTACGGAGGGAAAGAATAATTGTTATGATTATGCTTATTATAATAAAAATTACATAGATTAAGATAGTCTGACTTTCACTAAGTATATTTATAAATCGCTGCCAAGGAATCATTTGAACATCAGCCTGTCCAAACGTATGAACTGACACCCATAATCCTCCAGCACGTGTTACAAAAGTAGCAAAGATTACGAGTATATAAGATAAAATACCCATGAGTGGTGCTAATATCATAAAATGGTTTTTTCTCTTGTGCATTAACTGAACATGTAAAAAACCAGTGAGTAGAATCCATGGTAAAAGAGAAGATGTCTCCACTGGATCCCAACCCCAATAACCACCCCAACCTAAAACAATATATGCCCAAAGAGCACCTATTCCTATTCCAAGGGTTAAGAATATCCATGCCAATCTACTCCAATTTATGGAATATAGAATCCAATCTTTATGTCCTGTTATCAGATAAGCAATTGCTGCAGCAAATGGGATAACTAAAAATCCATACGCAAGAAATACAATGGGAGGATGAATTACCATGAGGTCAGTTTGAAGCAAAGGATTAAGTCCTTGCCCACTAGGTGATAAAAGTAATAGATTAGATGGTGTTGTTTTAAATATATCATGAAGACTTAGAATGAACATAAGAACAAATATTACAATAAATAATGAGATCCTTGTCCAGTTTAATATTTCCATATTCGCTGGTTTTTTTATCCTTTTAATTTCTTCATATGACCATGATGTAATGATAGCCCATATCCAAAAAAGAAGAGATCCTGACATCCCAGCAAGTACACCAGCAAATTTGTACTGTATTGGAAGATTTATACTTGTATATCTCCATACATAGTCAAAAGATACATCAGAGTTTAGAAATAAGATATAAAGATATAATAAAATTGTTGTAACAGTTGCAAAAAGTAAAATAGTTATTATTCTTGAATAAAACAGAAAAAATTTTTTTTTTGTTTTTAAATGAAAAAGGGAAAAAACGATGCCGATTAATGCTAAAAATAAACATATGAATATAGGTAGATTTCCAATTGACATAGGTTGCGTAAACATAGTTATATATTTATACTTATTTCGAAGCAATAATTAATCATCTTGATAAATACTATATCTTTTCTAATAAAAAAAGAATATTTTCTTATATATCTTAATAAATAAACTCATCTTTAATAATCATCTAAAAACCTTTCTCACAATGAATCAAAATGTTGCATAATTAAAAATTAAAATTCAAAAAAATAAAGAAAATTAATTATAAATTAAATGAAGAAATTAAAAATTAACGAAATCACAATTAATCAAAGAGTTGACAATCTATTAAAAAAAAATTTACAAGACTTTGTCGATTTATTAAATTACAATAAAATTGAAAAAATCTTAAAAACAATTTGTTGATAAAAGTTAAGATTTCAAAACTCAACGAAGTCGCAAACTTACTATTAAAACGAATAATGCCTATTATATATATTGTTTATTTTGGTCATATAATTTATATACTGAAATATTATTCGAAAACATCAAAACATTTCAAGTGTTTATTGACAAACTTTCTAAAATGAATAGTATCAATGAATTAGATTATAATATTGTAACACATTCCTTTAAACCCTATCTATAGTAAGACTTATAATAAAATAAACTAACTAATTTTAATATTTAGAAGGGCATCCAATTTGAATTGATTTCGATTCGATATAGTTATTTTCTAATCTAAAAACTCCAGTAACTACAATTGTTTTATTGATTCCAAAACCCTCAGGAATTGACCCTTTATTTATTATATCTATAGATGCATTATTATCTTTAGAATCAACAAGAGTAAAGTTTTTAGACGAAAGCGTCCATCCAGTTACTATTCCAGTTACATTTATTCCTTTTCCATCAAATACATCTGGAGTTTTAAGAATTTCTGAAACATCATAGATTTTTCCAGGGATTATACCCCAAATGAGAATTCCTACAATGATGATAATAATTACGGCTATAGCAATAATTTTTATTTGCTTTTCAGAGATTTTTCTTGGTTGTTTTGTCATTTAGTGTCTCCTTTAGCATCTTAATTTCTTTTTTTAGTTTACGTTGAATCAAATGTAATCTTATAACGTATAGAAATATTCCAGCCCAAATAATTGTATATGATATATATAGATATAACAAATCAGACATTTTAATCACCTATTTTTTGTTTTATTTTATCTATTGATTCATTCATTTTATCAACTTCAATCTTTGTGAGTAGAAGATAGAGATATAAAAATGTTAATGCAATTACTGAAATACCTAGTGTAAATCCCATTGAACTCTGTAAACTACCCTGGGATGTAGCAATGACAGTTGGATGGTATTGCTGCCATATTCGATTTGCACCAAGACTTAGTGGAATGGCGAAAAAACCTATTATTCCAAATACCGCGCTTAAATTTGCTTTTATAATCTTTGATTTAGCATTTGCTCTAAGTGCTAAATATGCTATAAAAATTAACCAAAGAACTAAAGTCATAAAGAGTTTGAGGTCTTCCCATTTCCAATAAGTACCCCACACAGCTTTTCCCCAAAGAGGACCTGTTGTAATTGCTAAAGTACAGAAGATTATTCCAATCTCAGCAGAATTAAAAGCTATTGTATCCCATTTTAGATTCTTGGATTTCAAGTATAACAAACTAGCAATAAATGTTACACCAAAAGCTAAATAAGAAACCCATGCAGAACCAACATGAAAATAGAATATCCTTTGGACATCTCCCATTATTTCATGTGATGGGGCAAAAATAAAAATCAAAAAAATAGAAACTAGAACAAATATAATTGATAAAACTAAAATTAAGAATCTAACTCCACCTTCATATTTCATTTTTAATCTCCTAATATATAATCGATTAGTAAATATCCAATTAAGAGAAATATAACATCAAATGCCAATATAAATTTTACTTCCTGAAAAACATCGGAGATGTATGCTCCATTGAAAATCTTTGATGTTGCACTCACAGATGACATGATAACTGTAAAAAGTAAAACAGGCACTAGTAAAACAGGAATCATAACCTCACTCTGTGTAAGATTTGATGAAATCGCTGATATTATATTTCCCAAAGTGACGATACCTATTGTTCCAATAGTAATTAGAGTTAATAGAGATAAGATATCCGGTGTCACAACTGGAAAAAATATAAAGAACAAAATAAGTGTAAAAAGCTCGAGGCAAAATATTACTATTATATTAAATATTAACTTACCAAAATAAATTGACGAAGAGGATATTGGTGCAAGCAAAAGTCCTTCCCTTGTACCTTCTTCAAATTCTCTTTTATAAATTGGAGATAGAGAAAACATACCGCTAAAGAAAAAAGTAATCCATAGAATTGGAGATGCAAGATTTGTTAGTGGAAAATCTGTAATAGAAAAAACAAATCTAAAAGAAGCAATAATCATTAATGCAAGAATAAAGTAACTGTTTATCATTTGTTTGTTTCTAAATTCAACTTTTAATTCTTTTAGAAATATGGCTTTTAGAGCAGTCAGGTTATTTCCTCCTTTAATATATTTTTGTATTTCTCTAAAAATAAATCTTTATCTCCATTTTCATCTTCATATACTATTTTCCCTTTAGAAAGAATACCATTTCTATTTGCAATTTCGAATCCTTTACCTATATCATGAGTAATGAAGAAAAAAGTTTTTCCCATTTTATTTAATCTAATAATTAATTTATTTAATATTTCTTGAGCTCTAATATCTAAACCTGCATATGGCTCATCAAGGAATATCATTTCAGGATCATGGAGTATTGCTCTCGCAAGGGAAAGTCTTTGTTTCATCCCTCTGGAAAAGGTAACAATTCTGTCATTAGACCTGTGATATAAGCCAATTACTTTTAGTATATTTTCGATTCTTTCTTTTTTCAATTTTATCGAGTAAAGATGTGCATAAAAATTTAGATTTTCCCAGGCTGATAGATCATTGTAAAGATATGATTGATGAGACATAAATCCTATTGAAGCTTTTATTTCGGTTGTTGAATGATTTTCAATTTTATTTCCGAATAAATACAATTCACCTGAATCTAAAGGTAAAATAGTAGAAAGAATTTTTACTAACGTGGTCTTACCCGCACCATTTGAACCAAATAAGATATATTTATCTCCTTTTTTTATTTCAAGATTAATTTTATTTAGTACTTTTAAATTTCCAAATGATTTTGTGATATTTTTAGCAACCAATATATTCTTACTCATCTTTTCTGAAAAGATTCTTTTATTTAAAATATTTACTAACTAAATTTAATTTGTAATAATGATTTAACAAATATTACCATTGTATTGCTTTTGTTATTATTTGTGAAACGTAAATTTTTTCCACAACATAATCCACAACATGGATCATTAATTGAAAC
>JBFEOQ010000005.1:0-50746 GCA_041550515.1 Thermoplasmatota archaeon
AATAAGACAAATAAATATTTAAATTTTAGAAAATGAAGGTATTTAAAGGATAAATTAAAAAGTATTATTTTTTAAAAACTATAAATTCTTTTTAGGATATTAATATGTTACCATCTAGTTGGTTTTAATTTCTTATTACTTATTATCTCCGCCTAAAAAATTTATAATATTGAAAATTTAAAATAAATAACCCAGATAAAGTTTTTTCAAAAAAATAACCTATACATAAGCCAAATATTTTGTTTTTTAATTAATTATTTAAAACAGATTATTATTCACAAAATTGAAATTTGAATAAAAAATAGTAAAAAAGAATAAAAAAAAATAAAATTCAAATATAATAAAATGTAAAATAATGAGGAGTGCCACCATTAATGGTGAATTAATTACATATTAGAAATTATCTAGCTAAAAATCTTATTTATTTTAATTATATGGGGAGTAAAAAACAAATGAAGAAACTTTCAAAAAAAGAAATAATTAAATTAGATTTAATAGCTGTTAGAATAAGAAAACATATAATCGAAATGCTTTATAAGGCAAAATCTGGTCACCCTGGAGGTAGTCTATCTGTCGTTGATGCATTAGTAGCGCTTTATTTTGTACATATGGATCATAATCCTAAAAAGCCAAAGGATCCTAACAGAGATAGATTTATATTAAGTAAAGGTCATGCAGCACCAGCATTATATGCAACGCTTGCAGAAATCGGTTATTTTGATGTTAAAGAACTCGAAAAATTAAGAAAAATTAACTGTATATTACAAGGCCATCCTGTATGTACATATACTCCTGGTGTAGAAGCATCAACTGGATCACTTGGTCATGGTCTTTCTTTTTCAAATGGTATTGCTCTTTCTGGAAAACTTGACAATAAAAATTATAGAGTATATTGTATGATGGGAGATGGAGAAACAGGCGAAGGACAAGTTTGGGAAGCAGCAGCGGTTGCATCACATTATAAACTAGATAATCTAACAGCGATGATTGATAGAAATTATCTTCAAATCGATGGAAATACAGAAGAGGTTTTAAAACTTGAATCTGTGAAAGAAAGGTGGAGTAGCTTTGGTTGGTATACAATAGAGTTAGATGGACATAACATTCAAAAAATTTTAGAAGCATTAGAAAAAGCAGAGAACAATAAAAATAAACCAACTATAATAATACTAAATACAATAAAGGGGAAAGGTGTAAGTTTTATGGAAAACAATGTAGATTTTCATGGTGTACCACCAAATCAGATGGAACGAAACATAGCAATAGAAGAACTAACACAACTTGAGAAAGAATTAGGAGCAAAATTAAATGAGCAGCAAACTAATGTTTAATCCAAGAAACGCATATGGTCAAGCACTGGTGGAATTAGGTGAAAAATATAAAAACCTAGTAGTATTAGATGCAGATCTTTCAAAATCTACAAAAACAATTATGTTTGCAAAAAAATATCCTGAACGTTTCTTTGAAATGGGAATAGCTGAAGCGAATATGATAAGTACAGCAGCAGGTCTTGCAAGTTGCGGAAAAATACCTTTTGTAAGTACATTTGCAGTATTTGCAACAGGTCGAGTATACGATCAAATCCGAATGGATATCGCATATTCAAGAGCAAATGTAAAAATCTTTGCAACACATGGTGGAATTAGTGTAGGGGAAGATGGTGCAAGTCACCAAATGATTGAAGATATTGCCCTTATGAGAGCCTTACCAAATATGACAGTTCTTTCACCAAGTGATGCAATTCAAACAAAAAAAATCGTGTATCTAATGGCTCAAAACAAAGGTCCTATTTATGCAAGAGTTGGAAGAGCAGATGCACCAGTTATATACTCAGAAAAAGAACTTCAAAAATTAAAAATTGGTAAAGGAATACTAGTTGAAGGAGGAAAAGATATAACTTTTATTGCCACAGGTACAATGGTTGAACCAGCACTTGAAGCAAGAAAGATACTTAACAAACGTGGGATATCTGCTAGAGTTATTGATATGCATACAATAAAACCACTAGATGAAAATCTTGTACTAAAATGTGCAAGAGAAACCAACGCTATTATAACTGCAGAAGAACATTCAATAATAGGTGGCCTTGGTGCAGCAGTTGCAGAAATACTTGCAGAAAAAAATATCAAAACTATGTTTTATAGAATGGGAATCAGAGATGTATTTTGTGAAAGTGGATCACCTGCAGAGCTTTGGGAAAAATATGAGTTAAATGAAAAACATATGGTGAAAAGGGCACAAAATATTTTAAAAAAATAAATATTCTATTTAGTTACAACAATAGTTAATATATCTCCATCTTTTAAAATATGTTCAAAACCAACTTTTTGAATATTATGCTTAGCACTAGGACCTGATACATTTGCATAACGAAATTTATCTTTAAACGTTCTATGAAGTTTACGACAAGCGTCTTCAACAGTATTGCCTTGCTTTAAGATTAATGGTTCTTCCATATCAACTTTTTTACCAACGGGTTTCATAAAAATACGAATAAGATTTAATTCCTTAAAAATAATTTTTCTAAGTTCCTTGAGTCCTGAACCTTTAGAAGCTGATATACCAATAACCCTCCAGCCTCTAGCCTTAATCCTATCAATCTGATTCTGAAGGGCTTTAGAACTAATTAAATCAATTTTGTTTATAATAACAATTGCTGAAACGTAAACACGATTCTCAACAAAAATATCAATAAGTTGATCCTCACTTATATCCTCACGAATTATAATATCTGCATTAATTACATATTCAGAGGCAATAGATTTTATCAGCTCTACATCCAGAAAAGAAAGTTTAACAGTTGAATAAACATTAATACCACCGTATCCTGTTTTTTTAACAACAACATCTGGACGAGAATGATTCAGTCTAAGACCTGCATTATAAAGTTCATTAGCCATAAGTTCAAGATGATAAGGATGCTCTGCATCAATCATAAATAAAATTAGGTCTGAGTTTCTAACTGCAGATAAAACCTCACGACCACGGCCTTTACCCTTAGAGGCACCACTTATAAGACCTGGAAGATCAAAAATCTGAATCTTAGCACCATTATAATACATCATCCCTGGAATCACATCAAGAGTTGTAAAATCATAGGAACCAACACGACTTTCAGCACTCGTAAGTTGGTTTAAAAGAGTACTTTTTCCAATACTTGGAAATCCTACTAAACCAATAGTTGCATCACCTTGTTTTTTTATTGAAAAACCCTTTCCTTTTACACCGGTACTTTTACGTTTATCAACTTCTTGTTTGAGTCTAGCAATCTTAGCTTTAAGTTTACCAATATGATGTTCTGTAGCTTTATTTTTCTGAGTGTTAAAGATTTCGTCTTCAATTTTTTTAATTTGTTCTTCAATATCTGATGTATCCATGATAGTTAGAACCCCAAATACAAAAGTTATAATAAAAACTATTCCTAATAAAAAATTTTGATAAAATTATTTAAAAATCTGAGTTCCTGTTTTACCTTTGAAAGCTTCGTAACCCTTGTTAACATGTGAGATTATTACTTTATTACCATTAGATTCTAAAAACCTAATTGCAGCAAGTATCTTCGGACCCATACTTCCCTCTGGAAAATGTCCTTCATTATAAAATTTTTTAATATCTGTTAAACTAACTTTTTTAAGTTTCTTTTCCCTGGGTTGTTTATATTTTAAATAAACATATTCAACATTTGTAAGAATCATCAATATTTTTGCATTAATTTGTTCAGCTAAGCGTTCAGAAGCAAGATCCTTATCAATTACCGCTTCAAGACCATCAAGACCCCAGCCTTCTTTTTCAATAACAGGCATGCCACCACCGCCTGAAGCTATAACTAAAATATCATCATCAAGCATTTTATTTATTATCTCACCTTCAACAATACTCTTAGGATCAGGACTAGGAACTACAATCCTCCAACCTTCCTTAAATTTTTTAACCTTATAACCTTCTGCTATAATATCCGCTACCTCGTCATCATCATAATAAAGACCAATAGGTTTAGTAGGATTTTTAAAAGAAATATCATCCTCATCAACTAAGACTTGAGTAATTAATGTAACAACGGAACGAGAAATACCTTCGTTTTTTAAAGCATTAGAAAGACATTGCTGGATCATATAACCTAAAAAACCTTCACTTTCTGCAACACAAATGCCAAGAGGCATTGGAGGTGTAATATCACGAGCAATATCATTTTGAATAAGTATTGCTCCAACTTGCGGACCATTGCCATGGGTAATAACTACATCCCAACCGTCTTTAATAATTTTAACAATATGTTTCATAACATCTCGAGTATTTGCAAATTGCTCTGATATAGTTCCCTCTTGATCTTTATGGATAAGTGAATTTCCGCCAAGTGCTATTACTACTTTTTTTCTCATAAAACAAATAGAGGAAACAAAATAAATATATAAAAAAGAATGCTATAAAAGAGTAAGTTACTATGATTCCAGAAATTAAAAGAAAAAACCTAGTAGATATGCTAAAAAACCAAGGTAGAATAAAAACAAAAGAAATTGAGAAAGCATTTTTAGAAGTTCCTCGGGAAAAATTTATTCCAAAAATTTTTGAAAAACATGCATATTCAGATACACCTCTAGAAATAGGTAACGGGCAAACAATATCTGCACCACATATGATAGCAATAATGTGTGAAGATCTTGATCTAAAAAAAGGACAAAAAATACTAGAGATAGGAACAGGTTCAGGGTATCATGCAGCAATAGTGGCAAAAATAATTGCACCTAACGGTCATATATACTCAATTGAAAGGCATAAAAATCTTGCAGATAAGGCGATACAAAACCTAAAAAATGCAAAAATAAAAAATGTGAGTGTGGAGATAGGTGATGGTTCAGAAGGATTTAAAGAATATTCACCATACGATAGAATATATGTAACTTGCGCAGCACCAATTATACCACCACCATTAATCCAACAATTGAACGACCCGGGTAAAATGCTGATACCAGTTGGCAGTACAATATGTACTCTATATCTTTTAGAAAAAAATAAAGGAAAAATTAAAAAAGAAAATCATGGTGGATGTGTTTTTGTTCCTCTAATAGGTAAATATGGTCACTAAAGTTTATATCCAATATCGCGTAAAAATTTTTTACGCCATATAAAATCCTCTTCGTTTTCAATACCTTTAGGGCTAAAACCGTCTAGTACACCTAGAACACCACGACTTATAACGTTACTTTCATTTATTGTTTCTGCAATTATAACTTGTGTAGGGTTTGCTGTAGCGCAGTAAATATTACAAACCTCAGGAACATTTTTTATTGTATTTAAAACACTTAATGGATAACAGTTTTTCATAAAGATTATAAAACTATGACCGGCACTAATAGCAAGAGCATTTTTTTCTGCAAGTTTTTTTAATTCATCATCATTTCCCTCAACTCTAACTTTACATGCACCACTTGCTTCACAAAAAGCAACTGCAAACTTTGCAGACGGAGCATTATTAACCATAGCCTCATAAAGATTTTCAACAGATTTTATAAAATGAGTTTGGCCAAGAATAAAATTTATTTCATCTGGTTTTTCTATTCTGACAGTTTTAATTTCAATATCTCCCATAACAATCTCATTTCTCCTAAAAACTAATTTTATTAGAAAAATAGATTGTATTATTTAAAATATTTTATTTTAAAATAAAGAAATTATGTATAATAAAACACATATCACCGGCTCAAGAAAATATAGATAATATCATAAAAAAAAAATAGGATAAGAATTATTTTCTTGTATAAAACTTACTCCAACGAACACGACGAGGTATACGTTTTAAGTCAAGCATGTTTACCTGACATTTAAGTTTACAAAAATAAAAAACAGTACCATCTTTTTTAGCATAGATTTTACCAGTACCTGGTTCAATTTCCTCACCACAAAATGAACATTTACGTCTTTCAACCATAAACTCAACCTCTAACGTGGTCCACCAAGTCTTCTTGCTTCTCTTTGTGTTTCACCAAGCATTAATATATCACCAAGTTGAACTGGACCTATAACATTTCGAGTAATAATTTTACCTTTATCAATTCCATCAAGTACTCTTATTTTTACTTGTGATGCTTCACCAGCCATACCGGTACGATCGATTATTTCTACCACTTCACAAGGTGTTCCTTCTACAGTCATACTTTATCACTATTACTTTTTAATTTTAAGTGGTTCAATCTTTTTAACAAGAGTTTCAATCCCTGCTTTGTCTTTTCCAGGATTGGTAATTGCCACTGCTGCAGTACCAACCTTTAAACCCGCAGCGCTACCTAACTCATCCTTGCTTGGAACGTATGAATAAGGCGTATTTTTTTCTTCACATAAAATTGGCATATGAGCAAGTATTTCCTCAGGTGTTATATCTTCTGCCATTACTACTAGTTTTGCCTGTCCTCGTTCCACTTGTTTGGTGACTTCATTTGCTCCTTTACTGATTTTGCCACTATCTCGAGCTTTTTCTACAAGATCATAGGCTAAATCTTGAATTTCTTTTGGTGTTTGAAATTTTACATACATTGGCATATTTTTAGCCCCCTTATATTTAAGCTTTCATTGAGTTTTATTTTCTAGATATGTAAAGCACTTGAATACAGGTCTATTATAAAAAGGTTATTCAAATAAAATACATCTTCAAGTTAAAGGTATTTTTTCTACTTCCAGTCTATCCGCAGTTGGATATTCTTCAACAATGAAACATTCAAAAAAATTTTTTTTAAAAAAATTTAAATTTTTCTCTAAAATCCAAATAGCAAGTTCAATTCTTTTTTTATCAATATCGATGTTTATATATTTTTTTTGGATTTTTAAAGATTTAATTAATAAACTATAAATTTCATCTAAAGATTTATTTTTTGAAACAATTATTCCCTTAAGAAGTGTTCCATCATCTGTAATTATATCACCACTTCTTGCTATATTTATTGCACGTCTTTTAATGCGGTTTCTAAGTTGAATACCATCTTTAAAAGAAGACGAACAATAATGAACCCCTATTTCAAAATCAGCATTATTTATTTTTTTTATAACATTATATGCAGTTTGTTGACTATATTTTACTGCTGATGATATATCATCTTTTACATTAAAACCCCTATTGTTTAACTTTAAAACATTTGTCTCTGAAAATTCTAGTTCATTTAGATTAATCCAGGACACATAATTTTCATCAGCCCATTTAATAAGTGAAAAAATATCTTCTTCAAAACCTGGAATTACAGGTATTTCAAATGCTACATCACAATCAAGCGATATCGCTTTTTTTATATATTTATTAAAGGGAATATTTTGCATTTTTTTCCAATATATCAACATTGGATGAAAACGTATTTCATTTAAACCTAATGTCACAAGTTCATTGATATATTCACCATTTTTTAAACCTGAAGTATAAAGATGAATATGAAAATCTTTACCAAACTCATTTTTTAAAAGAGATATATATTTTTTGGTTCTTTTCCATTTAATTAATGGGTCTCCACCAGTAATACCTGCTCCCTTTGCATTAATATATTCTGCTTCTTGTAATAATTTTTGTGTATCATTTTCAGTAGATAATTCCCATTCATCAACGAAAATTTTATCTTTTCCATTTTTTTTTTCACTTAAAGGACAATAAAAACATAATGCAGGGCATAATCCTGTTATAAGTAACACCATTTTTGAGCCCTCTGCGCACATTGAACATGCAGGTGATAGAGGCTCTATATATCTACTTTCATTTAACCAATTTACAATTTTACCCATTCATTTACTCCAATCCACATGAAGTTATAGCAAAAGAAGTTGTCTTTCCTTCAGGTTGAGATCTATGTTTCATAATCATAGCGTTTCTTTTTCCAATACCTATTTTTTCAAGTTTAATACTGGTTTTAATTATATGTTCTGTCTCACGATGAGTAAAAGGTTTTATTTCACCATTTTTATCAGTATATACTTGTTCAGATATAAGAATAAAAATATCTTTTTTTCTTGCAGCCATTTGCATACAACCCATTTGTCTTAAAAAAGAACGCATGGTCGCATCTTTATCTTCTTCAAGATTCATCCTATAAAAAAGATTAAAAGTATCAACAACTAATAGCTCAAGATCGCTAATATTAGTTGCTTTTTTGATCATTTGTTCTTGACAATCAAAAGAATCGGGTGTAAAAAACATTATATCAGTAAGGATTTTTTTAAAATTATATTCTTTTTTACAGATTTGATTTATTCTTTCAATTGAAACACCTTCACTATCAATAAACGCAACCTTTTTACCTTTACTTGCACATTCGCGAGTAGCTTGTAAACAGAGATTCGATTTACCACTACCTGCTTCTCCATAAACTTCGGTTATAACACCACTTTCAATTCCTCCACCTAAAAGATTATCAAGAGGTTTACAATTAAGTTCAAGATATTTCATTTTACTAATATTAGGTCAGTGTCAATTCAAATAAAAACTTTTTTAAAATACTCTTTGGATTAATCTAATCTTTTTTTTAGAATGCATACCTTACATAACTTTTGACTAGTTGGTTCACCACAAATCATGCATTTATCTAGATTTATAGGAGGATATTTTTCTAAAAGTATATCTTTAATAGATTCATAACTATTAAGAATACTATGACGTGTTCCAGGGGTTTGATACTCAAGAGTATCAATTATATTTCTAAAACTACCACGTAATGCTCTATTAGAATATGGACATTCAGCGTCATAAAAATGTAGATTTTTTAGAACTGCATAAAGCATATTTTCTTTTTCAGGAATACTACGTAATGGCATTATACGAGGAATAAGTCCAGGCTGAACTTTTTTATGAGGACCAAGTCGTGCTAATTTTTTAATATCACTATTAACAAAATTCATTAGAATAGACTGAGTTATATCATCAAGGTTATGACCAGTTGCAAGTTTTGTAACACCAAATTGCTTTGCTTTTTGATTCAAACACAGTCTCCTAAAAACACCACAATAGCTACATTCTCCTAATTTATCATTTTTTTTAGCTATCTCATCCATTGTAAATCCTATTTTATCTTTGAAAGATATAACATATGATTCAATATCTAAAAGTTTACAGTTATATTTAACATATTTTATACTTTTATCTCTATACCCTCTAATTCCTTCATCAACTGTTATACAAATAATTTCTATATCAGGTCTTTTTGAAAAAATTTCATGCATTATATGAAGAGTAGCAATACTATCTTTACCACCTGATACAGCTATACCAATCTTAGTAGAACTCTTGGTTTTCCCTTGTTTTTTTAAATCTTTTTTAATTCTTTTTTCAAAATATTCAATAAAATGATCGCTGCATAGATGCGTACCATTATATCTTATATAGGTAATCGCTGGTTTCTTACATTTACTACACTTCTTACTCATTTTAATAAAACAGCTAATAAATACAAAATAAAAAAAGGTTATTGATGTAAAAATTCTGTTTCTATTTCAAACGCAATAATTGGATGTTCAAGTGAAAAATTTAAAATCGTCTTGGGATGCAGTTCACCAAAGAAACCTACATTTTTATTTTTAATAATTACAGCTGCACATCGCCCTTCTACAAAACCAGGATGATCAAAATCTCTAATATCATAATGAATACCTATATCTCTCATAATTGCTTCAACAAATGATTTACATTCAGTAAAATTTGCTTTAGCATCAATTTTTACAAAACCTAATTTATATTGATTTTTGAAATCTTGATTGACCACTATTCCTAGTTCAAAAATCTGTTGAGGTAATGCATGATGTCTATTTTCCTTCAAAATTTTTAATAGAGAAGAAATAAGATTTACACGTAAACATGAAAACTCCTCACTTATTGGGTTTTTAATTTCAACAGCTATTTCTTTTTTCTTTCCTATTTTTTCGAATTCATCTTTATCGTTAATGATGGTAAAAGTTGTAACTTCGTTAAAACCTAAACCTATCATTATATTTCTAAGTGTATCATAGAAATTTTGATACTTTAATTTTTTACCAAATGTCAAAGATTTTGGAAAATTAGATTCAAAGTTATTATAACCAAAACCTTTTGCAACATCTTCTATAATATCAATTTCATGAAGAATATCTGCCCGATAAGCTGGTATAAATACATTAAGATGATTTCCTGATTTTTCAAGACAGTTATAACCCATTATCTGTAAAGATTTTATTACTTCTTTTGCATTAAGATTTATTCCAAGAATCTTATTTACATATTCTAATGACAAATTCATTTTTAAAGGATCAAGTCTTGGTGCTATAAACCTATCATTTCCATCTATTACAGTTGTTGAAAATATCTGCCCACCACGTTCTGCAAGAGCTGTAATAACTATATTAAGTGCGTAATTTATTGCATTTTTATCATTACCTGTAACATCGATAAAAAGATTAGTTGTAAAAGGAGTAACTTCAGTTAAACTACCATTGATAATAGGTGGATATGAAAGAACATTGTTATTTATATCAATAATCAATGGATGCTTATCAAATCCTGCAATAAGATGTGCATAATCTATACCTTTTTCATGTTTCTTAAGTATCTGTCGAAGAGTCATTGACTCTACTTTATTCAAAGGAACAAATTGTACTGAATCAGGATCGACAGCTTTATACATAAAAGGAGGGTTAACAGGTTCAAAATTATGTACACCAATTGCAACTTTTTTACGGTTTCGACCTAAACCCATATGCAATTTTTCTTGTAGTTCCATTAAAGACGAAATTAACTCATCAGTCATAACAATATTTTTAACAAGAGCTGTCACAACAAAAGGTCTAACTTTTTTAACACTAGGATCAACATTAATAATAATATTTGATCTTTTAACAGAATATTCTTTTAAACCGACCTTAAAATTAAAAAAAGCACGAGATGCTCGTGCAATTCCTTCAACAGATGCTAGATCAGGTCTATCCGGGAAAAACTCTATACTGATTTCATCGTTCTCTACTCTATCAAGATCTGCACCTATCATAGGTAGTTTTTTAAGTAATTCTTTTTTTGATAAATTATATCCTAATAAATTTAGAAAATCATTATAGTTAAATGTTACAACTGGCATAAGATGGTAAATATTTTTTTTATTTATTTTATTTTGGTAAAAACTTATAAAAAAGGTTTAATTTTAGAATATAATAAAGGAATCAAAAATGAATAAATATAAACTGGTAATGTTTGACATGGATGGTACAATTCTAAAGGATAGAGGAATCTTTGTTATCGCTGAAAAACTAGGATTTTATAATGAACTTTTAAGTTATTTTAAAAACAAAAAAAAAATACCTTTTTATAAAAAATCTATAGAAATTGCTACACTATGCAAAGGTTTTGATAAAGATGAATTTCTAAATATTTTTCGTAAAATACCTTTACAAGATAATGCATACAATATTATTAAAAATTTAAAAAAGAAGAGAATTAAAATCGCAATTGCAACAGATAGCTATATGTTTCTTGCACAAGATCTGAAAAAAAGATTAAAAATTGATTTTATTTTTGGAAATAATCTCTTAACAAACAATGGCACTATAACTGGAGATATTGAAATCAGTAATAAAAATCTTATAAGTGATATAACAGGTAATATCTATTCAATTTGTAAAGAACAAGAATTAAAAAACCTTTGTAAGAAATTAAACATATCTATCAATGATTCCATTGCAGTTGGGGATGGAATAGTTGATATTGGTATGATTAAAAATGCAGGTTTGGGTATAGCATTCCGTGCACCTGGTAAAGTAAATAAATATGCGGATATTGTAACACGTGACTTGAGCATAATACTTGATTACATCTGAAGGAAATATTGTTAATTTAAACTTTATAAAAAAAATCCAAACCTCATCATTAAATAAAAACAAAAAGGATGTAAAAAATGAAAATTTATTGTATAGCAGATATACATGGTTCACAGTATCGTCTAAATATTATCTTAAAAAATATAAATATACACCAGCCCGATCTTGTAGTTGTATGTGGTGATATAACTCAATTTGGACCTGGAGATGTAGCTACAAATTTATTAAATCAGATACCCGTTGAGACTATGGCAATAACAGGGAATATTGATTCACCTGATGTAAAAATTGGAATAGATAATAGCAAAGCCACAAAAATAGAACTTAAAAAAGTAGTAAAAAAAGATATATCTTTTGTTGGTTTAAGTGGAATAAACATTAATGAATTTAAAGCTATTGAAGAAAAAAAAATGATTGATGAAAAAACTATACTAGTTACCCACGTACCACCTTTTAACACCAAGGATAAAATATTCATTGGATTACGTGGTGGAAGTAAAGATCTCCGCGAGTTAGTTGATAAATTTAAACCAAGACTTGTATTAAGTGGTCATATCCACGAAGATCCTGGATATATAAAAAGGAATAATACAATATTTGTAAATTGTAGCATGGGAAAACGTGGTGAAGGGGCATTTATAAAAATAAATAAAAAAATATCAGTAACAATGCTTAAATAAAATTTAAAGTATGATTAAGAGTCTTAAATTGCAGACACTTATATACACTTTTAAACAAATTGAAGCTGAATAACCATATTTGTTATAAAATCTAGAGTTGAATCTTAAAAAACCTAAAATTCATATAATAAATTTAGATTATAAATTTTCAAAATGGAAAAGGTTAACAATTGATAAAAGTTGAGATTATCGGAGGAAGTCTAAGCGGTTTAAGCACTGCAATATCTATTAAAGAATATAATAAATCTATTGATGTAGTTGTTTATGAAAAAAATAAAAAAATAGGCTATAATCATGAAGGACGTAGATGCGGTGAAGCTCATTCAATAGAAAAAGAATGGAGTAAATGGATTCCAGAAAAAAATAGCTATTATAATAAAATTAAAACTGGGTTAGTATACTTAGGAGATAAAAAACATAGATATACTACTAAACCAGGAACTGGATATATTTTAAATAAACAAGAGTTTATCTGTCAACTTGCAAGAAAAGCAGAAAAATTAGGTGTAATAATTCAAACAGATCATAAAATAAAATCAAAAGATGATCTTAATTCCGATTACATAGTTGATGCATCTGGATGTCCTAGTACAATTAAAAGAGAACTAAAATTAAATAAAGGTTTAAAAGGTGTATCTTATCAACAAACAATTGAAGACTCCAATTGTTTTATCTCTGATACAATAAAAATTTATTATATTGGTGAATTTGGGTATTACTGGATTTTTCCAAGAAACCCTGATAAAAAAGAAGTTAACATCGGTATAGGTTTTATAAAAAATTTTGGTTATAATCTAAAAAATCTTTTAGAGGATTTTAAAATAAATCAAAATATTACAGGTAAAGTAAATTATATTACAGGCGGCTTGATACCTATTGGACTTCAACGACCTTTTAAGTATAATAATATTTTATTTGTTGGAGATGCCTCAGCAGGTACTTTTCCACCTACAGGTCAAGGTAATTATCGTGCATTATTGAGTGGTGATGTAGCAGGTAAATGTATAGCTTTTAATCAAGTTAATAAATATCCATATATGTTATATAAGATGTTTATAAAATGGGATGTAATATGTAAAATATTCACAACAACAAATCTTATCTGCAGAAATATAAATCCAGATCTAGTTATAAAAAATTTTGAGTATTTAATTAAATTTGGGGTAAGAATTTTACATTGAAATGAAAATAGTAATAAGAAAAAAACGATATTATTTACTCTTAAAAAAATAATTTTAATAAATTAAAATATTATTTTTATCCAATTTATTTTTTATAATAACTTGGAGTAATGTCTAATATAAAATCTTTGAGTATTATTAAAATTTTTATTTTAATTTAAAACATCTTTAATTTCAGTTATTAAGGTTTCCATCTGATGTTTTGTTCCCACTGCTATTCTTAAACAACCACTTAGCATAGGAAGATTAGAAACATTATTAACTAATATATTTTTTTCTTTTAAATTCTTAAAAATAACATCCAGGTCTTCACCAAAATTAGCAATTATAAAATTTGCATCAGAAGAATAAGTTTTAACACCAATTTTATTTAATTCATTAATTAGATAGCTTCGATTATCTCTAACAAGATTTACATAATGATTTACGAAATCCAAATCATCAAGTGCTGCTGAACCTGCAATAATACTCAAACCATTTACTTCATAAGGTAAAACTATTTTCTTAAGGTTATTGATAACATTTTCATTAGAAATGATATAACCAAGTCTAACACCTGCAAGACCAAAAACTTTTGAAAAAGTCTGAACAATGATAAGATTATTATAATTATTTATTAAATCTTTACAGCTTTTATTGCTAAATTGAAAATATGCTTCATCAACTAAAACAATAGAATTTTTTCCCTTTTCTAAAATCCTAATTATAGACTCTCTTTCAACTATAGTCCCAGTGGGATTATTAGGATTAACAATAGCTATCATCTTAGTTTTATTATCTATTTTTTCAAGTATATCTTCAACAGGAAAACTTAGATCTTTAGTATAGTTTACTATAATCTTTTCTGCACCAATTATTTCTGAATAGGATTCAAAAATATAAAAAGTTGGAATAGGTATAATTATTCTATCGCCTTTATCAAGATAAGTATCCATTATAATTCTAAGTGCTTCATCTGCTCCATTCGTAAGCAATAAATTATTTGTTTCTAAGTTTAAATATAATGCAAGTTTATCAATAAAAGTATCATATTCTGGATACATAGATATTTCATCACATGTTATTTTTTTTATAGCTTCAATAACTTTAAGCGAACAACCCATTAGATTTTCATTTAAATCTAATTTAATTTTGTCTTTTCTATTATTATTTAAATGTAATTTTTTAACAGTACCTTGTAGAGTAGATTTCGGTTTTACAACAATTTTTTTCATTTCTTAAGGTTAAACAAAATAGTAATTTATCAATGTTTTTGTTTATTAAATTAATAATGTAAAAATATTTAGAAGATGATTTTATACAGGTATCTCAGAATAATAATATTTAAGGGGAATTTATATGACAATTGTTATAGATGGTTCAAATCTAACAATTGAAAAACTAGTACAGGTTGCTAGAAACTTCGAAGAAATAAAACTACATCCTGATGCTATAAAACGAATTAAAAAATGTAGAGATCTTCTTGATAAAAAGATAAAATCAAAAGAAATTATGTATGGTGTTAATACGGGAATTGGAGAATTCTCAGAAGTAGTTTTATCTGACCACCAAATTAAAAAATTCCAGAAATATTTAGTTTATAATCATGCAGCGGGAATAGGAGATCCTGCCCCAATAGAACATGTCCGTGGAGCGATGCTTTCACGAGTTAATGTTCATGCTCATGGACAAAGCGGTTGTAGACTTGAAATAACACAAACTCTTGTTAAGATGATTAATAAGAATGTTACTCCTTTTATTTGTCAGAAAGGCTCAGTCGGTGCTTGTGGAGATTTAGCACCAATGTCACAAATTGCACTTTTAATGCTTGGAGAGGGAAAAGCATATTACCGAGGAAAATTGTATAATGGAAAAGAAGCCATGAAAAAAGCAGGAATTCCTATCCCTGGTTTACAAGCAAGAGACGGACTTTCAATAATCAATGGTTGTAATGTACTTACTGCTATGAGCGCGATTTTATTATACGATGCTAACAATTTTTTTAAACAAGCAGAAATTGCTGCATCAATGAGCTTGGAAGCATTAAAAGCAAATATGAAGCCATATGCTCCAAAGTTACATAAAGCGCGTGGTTATCCAGGAGCAATACGAAGTGCTAAAGCTATATGTAAACTTGTAAAAGATGGAGATCTTCAGAAAGAGAAAATTAAAAGTAAAGTACAAGATGCTTATTCAATGCGTTCAACTCCACAAGTGATCGGTACTGCACACGATGCTCTTAATTGGGCTAAACAACAAGTTGAAATAGAGTTAAATGGTGTTGGTGACAACCCAGTATTTTTCCCTAAAGAAAATTTACAATTATCAGGAGCAAATTTCCAAGGATCACCTATAGGTCTTCCAATGGATATGGTGGGAATTGCTATAACTATGGTATGTATTTTAAGTGAAAGACGTATGAATCGGTTAAATAATCCATCGCTAAGTGTTGGATTACCAGCTTTTTTAACAAAAGGCGCTGGAATGTTTTCAGGTTTAATGCTTAGCCAATATACTGCGGATCATTTAATTGTTGAGCAAAGAATACTTTCAAATCCCGGATCTATACAAAGTATTCCTGCTGCAGCTGACCAAGAAGATTTTGTAAGTATGGCTATGAATACAGCTATTAAAAACCAACAAATTTTAGATAATGCGTATGGTATTCTTGGTATTGAATTCATGGCTGCTGCACAAGCACTAGATTTTCGTAATTATAAATTTGGAAAGGGTGTAGCAAAAGCAAAAGAAGTAATTCGTCGACATATAAAGTTTTTAGATGAAGATAGACCACTTTATCCAGATCATACAAAAATGAAGGAAATTGTTAAATCTTGTGAAATACTTAATGAAGTTGAAAAAGTTATAGGTAATCTAGAATAAAAATATTCATTTTATCATTGGTAGATTTAAATCTGTTTTTTTTATAACAGTTAATGCTTCATTATAACCTGCATCTGCATGTCGTACTACACCAATACCAGGGTCTGTTTTAAACACTCTTTTAATTCTTTCATCTGTGTTTTCAGTTCCATCACAGACAACCACCATACCTGCATGAGTACTTAGACCAATTCCTACTCCACCACCATTATGGATTTGCACACTATCTGCACCAGCTGCACAATTTAATAGTGCATTTAATAATGGCCAATCCGCAATAACATCACTACCATCTTTCATACTTTCAGTTTCACGATATGGCGATGCAACACTTCCGCTATCAAGATGATCTCGAGTTATTGCAATAGGTCCAATTTCACCTTTTTTTACCATCTGATTAATTTTCAATGCGAATTTATCACGTTCACCATAACCTAGCCAGCAAACACGTGCAGGTAATCCTTCCCATGGTAAAAATTTTTCAGCGAGTTTAATCCAATTGCATAAAATATCATCTTTTGGAAACATTTCAATAACTGCTTTATCGGTTTTTATTATATCATCTGGATTTCCTGATAGAGCTAACCATCTAAATGGACCTCTACCTATTGCAAGCATCGGCCTAATATATGATGGTACAAAACCAGGGTAGTTAAAAGCATTTTTTAAACCTGCCTTAAATGCTTGTCCACGTAGATTATTACCATAATCAAAAACAACTGTACCATTTTTCATAAAATCAAGCATTGATTTGCAATGAAATTTAATACTTTGCATTGATTTTTTAATATAATCTTTAGGTTGATTTTTTCTTAGTAAATATGCTTCCTTTAAATTATCACCATAAAAACCTGATGGAATATAACCATTTAATTCATCATGAGCACTAGTTTGATCTGTTACAACATCAGGATTAAAACTATCTTTAACTAAGTTGGGTAAAATATCTGCACAATTTCCAAGAACAGCTATTGCCAAAGCTTGCTCTTTTGTTTTTGCATTTTGAGAAAGATATATTGCATCATTTATATCTTTAATTTTCTTATCACAAAAACCCGCTTTTAATCTTCTATCAATCCGGTTTTCATCACACTCTATAGCAATACATATACCACCTGCCATTTTAACAGCAAGTGGTTGTGCACCACCCATTCCACCTAAACCACCAGTTAAAACAATTTTTCCTTTGAGATTACTATTAAAATGTTTTTTTGCACAAGCTGAAAAAGTCTCATAGGTTCCCTGAATTATTCCTTGAGTTCCAATATAACACCATGATCCTGCAGTCATCTGACCATACATTATAAGACCTAGTCTTTCAAGTTCATTAAAATTTTCCCATGTGCTCCAATGCGGTACAATATTGGAATTTGCCATTACAACCCGTGGTGAGTTAACCCAAGTTTTAAAAACAGCAACAGGTTTACCAGATTGAATGACCAATGTTTCATCATTTTCAAGTTTTTTTAATGTATCAACAATTTTTTTATAACAATCCCAATTCCGAGCAGCTTTACCTGTACCTCCATAAACAATTAATTCCTCTGGAATCTCTGCATTTTCTAAATTATTTTCAAGCATACGGAGAATAGCTTCTTGTTTCCAACCTTTACACCTGACATCCATACCTATTTTAGCCTTTATTTTAATCTTCATAAAAACCAGTTGAATATATCTAAAAACTATACTTAAAACTTTTTTTATATAAAGTAGTAAAAAGGAAGGATTGGCTGGCCTCACTAGGAGGGGATGGGATGCACTCTAACAAAAACTACCAGCCCGATTCCTTCCATATATATCAAATAAGTAACACATATATATACATTTCGCTAATCTATTTACTATAAAAGAGAAATACTTACAACATTATTACCACGAAGAATAACTGTTCCAAGACGACGTTTATTTTCATTCATAGTTTCTTCTGCATCTGTTAGGACTAAGTTCATATATTCATCATAACCAGTTAATTTTCCATCTATTACTCGACTATCTTTCAATAATAAGGAAAGTTTTTGATCCATTGCTTTTTCTAGTACATCTAAAGGAAGTGCCATGGAAAGGGTGTAATATCTTACTCTTATTAAAGTATTCTCTTAAATACAAACTAAATTTTATTTAAAAATAATAACAATTAAATGTAATATGTTGATTACCAACTGCTCAAAACAAAAAAATATGGGAGGTGTTTACCTTATGTCAAATAGAAATATTATACATGTTGTTGGAACAGGTACTATTGGAGAACCCTTAATTGGTCTATTATGTGATGCACAGGAAGATCTTGGTATAGACGAAGTAACATTTTATAAACATAGTCCAAAACTAACTGATAGACCAAAGATAAAAGGACTAATCAAAAGAGGCGCAAATCTTGCAGTAAACAAAGAAAAAACAACTGGATTTCAAGAATTAGGAATTGACCCTATGTACAATGAAGAAGAAGCAATTAGTCGTGCATCAGTTATAATTGATTGTACACCAAAAGGTACAGGTATGATGAATAAAGAAAAATATTACAATAAATATAAAAACAAAGTCAAAGGATTTATGGCTCAAGGTTCAGAATTTGGTTTTGGCAAAATGTATGCTGTCGGAATCAATGATGAAGCAATAACCCCTAAAGATAAATTCATTCATATTGTCAGTTGTAATACCCATAATATTGCAGTTTTAATAAAAACACTGGGGCTAGAAAATAAAAATAAAAATTTTCTAAAAGAAGGACGTTTTCTATGCATTCGCCGTGCAAACGATATAAGTCAAGTTAAAAGCTTTATACCCTCCCCTGAAGTAGGTAGTCATAAAGATCCAAAGATGGGTACTCATCATGCAGTTGATGTGTATTATTTATATAAAACATTAGGAATTGATATCAATGTTTTTTCAAGTGCACTTAAAATAAATACTCAATATATGCATTGTATATGGTTTGATTTAAAACTTGACAAGAAAATTACAAAAGATGAAGCAATACAAAAATTCATAGATAATCCACGTGTTGCAATCACACATAAAAATTCTGCAAATCTTGTATTTTCTTTTGGTCGAGAACATGGTCACTATGGTCGATTACTTGATCAAACTGTTGTAGTAGTACCAACTATTCATGTTTTAAATGATAATGAAGTCATTGGTTTTTGTTTTACACCGCAGGATGGTAACAGTATACTGAGTAGTGTTACTGCAGCTGAGAGATTCTTGTATCCTAGTGAGTGGGAAGAAAAAATTAAATGTCTAGGAGCTTTTTTATTACAAGAAGTATAAAAATTTTATTTCATATCTTATAAACCTAACAATCAAGGATAAATTGATGTATAATGACCAAAATAATACGTGATCCGATTCATGGTGATATCAAAATTGAAGGTATTTACCTTGATTTTTTAGATGCACCTGAAATTCAAAGACTTTATAATATTAAACAACTTGGATTTGCACATCTTGTTTTTCCGGGTGGTCATCATACTCGTCTTGAACATTCATTAGGAACTTATTTTATTTCAGTAAAAGCATGCGATATACTAGAATTAAATGATGAAGAAAAAGAACTTATCTCTTGCGCTGCTTTTTTACACGATATAGGTCATGGTCCTTTTTCCCATACTCTTGAATCCATTTTAAGGACAGCATTAAATGTTGACCATATTGATCTTACTGAAAAATTAATACTTGGTGAGCATAAGATTTTTAAGGATTATGAGGAAAAAATAATTGACCCTTTTACAATTTTTGATATTCTAAATGAATATGGTTTTAATCATCACAAGATTATTGATATAATCAAGGGAAATGGAAAAGATTATCTAACACAGTTTCTAAATAACCCTGTTGATATAGATCAACTTGATTATCTCATACGTGATGCATATTATACCGGTGTTGCATATGGTTTAATTGATGTCGAGCGTTTTTTAAATTCGTTAACAATAAGTAATAATGTCCTTGGTATTACTAAAAAAGGTGTTAGTGTTGTTGAAAATATACTAATGGCTCGTACTCTTATGTATTCTTCAGTTTATTTTCATAAGACTGTGAGAATAGCAGAACTTATGCTCTCAAAAGCAATTGAACTTTCTGAGGAAATTCATCCTTTTGATATTTTTAAAATGACTGATGACGAACTACTAAATAGTATTAAAAAAATGGGAATCTTTCAGCGTGAAATTGCGGTTAGATTAAAGTATCGAAAATTATTCAAACAAGCATATGCTCCATCCCCTATTGAATTATCGACTGATCGTATTAATTTCATTAAGAAATTTGATGATATTAGGTTTAGAAGAATGAAGGAGGTTGAATTTGAAGATAAGATAGGTATAAAAAAAGGACATGTAATTATTGATTTTCCAAATTCTGAACTTCATCTCAATGAACCTCGTATAGATAAAACAGGTATCTTGGTCGTTGACGAAAATCATTGTAAAGTTTTGGATGACTTTACTCCAATCTGTCGTGCTATTAGAAAACGTTTAATTACTGATTGGGCGGTTATGATTATTACAGATGAAAAGTATAGAAATATAGTTGCAAAAAAAGCTGAAAAAATTTTATTTAATTAATATAAATATAATTTTATTTTTATAGCGATGAGGAGAGAATGGGGAAGATGAAGGTGGTGAGGAGAGATTAAGAAAAAATAATCTAATCAATTATCTCCCCCATTCAATAAAAAAATAATATATTGGGAGAGTATATAAATCTTATTATAGTAATATCGATAATTATCGAATTATTTTTTGTTTTCTATATAAAAAAGATAAAAATAAATGAATAACAGTGATAAATATTTTATTTTAATAGCAAAATAAAGTTACTTAAACAAAAAAATTTTAATACAAAAATATGAAGGATAAACTATTTAAACAGATAAAAAATAAACAGTCGTTCTTTAGGAGGATTTTAACTGAAAGAAGAAAAAGACACGTATATTAGTTTAAAAGATAGCCCATTTGTTTTTAATCCAAGTGATATTACATTAAAAGATGATGCGTTTCATAGTTCAACTGCCCCTAGATTTACTGAGTGGTGGTATTTTGATGCCATATTTGATAATGGTTATAGCATTGAATTGAATATTAGAGTTTTAAGTATAATAAAAAATAGATATGCTATAATATATAAAAGAATAGATATATATAAAGAAGGTAAAATAATAAAACATTATAGAACAAGATATCGTTTAAAGGATTTCGAAGCATCAAAACAATTCCCTAATGTTAAATTAGGTGGAAAGAAAGTTATTAAAGGAATTATTGATAAAAAGACTGGTAAATTAGTATACGATGTTTTCTTTGAAATTCATGATACTTCAGTAAATTTAAGATTCAAATCTTGTACAAAAGGTTGGAAGGGAACGAATCCAGGAGGAGATGGATGGGTAGTAATATTACCTCGTGCAGAAGTTAAAGGTAAAATTAAACTAGATAGCGATGAGATAGATGTAAAAGGAATTGGATATCATGATCATAATTGGGATGTAAGATATTCAGTAACTAAAAATAACCATGGTTGGTTTTGGGGGAAAATTTATTCAGATAATTATACAGTCACTTGGGCAACAATATATAAAAATAAGAATATAGGGCAGCCGCTTCTGGTTTTAAATGAAAATAATAAAGGATATATTAATTTCAAACCTGAGGAAATAAAATTTATTGGAGATAGACTAAGTTTAAAAAATAAAAAGAGGATTCCTCATCATTTTATACTTGAAGCAAATAATGGTAAAGAAAAAGTAAAAATTGAAATGGAAACTAAAGATCTTCATCATGATACTGTAATGATAAGATATAATTACTGGCGTTATCATATGAATTGTACTGGAACAATTACTGTTGGTGATAATACAGAAAATGTTGAAGGTATACAGATTGCTGAATTTTTACGATTTAAGGATAAATAATAATTTTTTTAGAAGAGATAAAATACAATTTGTTTAAATTGCGGCTCGCATTGGATCCCCACTAATAAGTTTATTTACAATAAAAAACCATATCAACGGAAAAAATATATAGATTAAAGCGATTATTCCACCAATAAGAGGTAAAAGTAATACTGGTGCTAAAAAATAGGTTGCAATTTCTCTTACTGCCATTACTTTCATAAGTCTATTTCGTTCAAAAAATTTGAAATACATAGTTTTTAACATTGATACCATTATTATAATTGAAAGTAAAATAAGACTAAGAGATAATAAATATAAATTTATACTTCCATCATAGAATTTATTATAAAAAATTAATGGTAAAAAAGCAATTAGCAAATTAATTATTTGTATAAATACAACAAAAGTTCTAAAACCCTTTGGAATAATAAGTTTTAGGATTTTTCCATCTCCTTCCACTTTTACACCGAATACCATAGGAAATGTTTTTACACCAAATTCTGAATCATTTTTGATATCTTTTAAATGTCCAAGAATTGCAGTATTTATCCATAATTGAAAAAATCCTAGAATGCTAAGTATATAAACTAAGGATGGTATCAATAAAATATTATTATATTTCCCTGCGTAAGCAGCTCCAAATAATATTATAAAAAAAACATAAAATGCTAAAAATAAAGCAGAGTGTAACCATTTTTTTGAGATTAATTGATAAATAATACCAGTTGTAGCACCTATAATTAATAATAAAAGACTTAAAAAGTTAAAATTTGAAAATAATATTATTATTAATAGAATTATCAAACATATTATCATACCAATTAAAGCACTATTTTTAGAAATTACCCCGCTAACCAATGGTTTTTTTGATAGTTCGATATTTGCTCTATCAATATCATAATCCATATAATCATTTAATATTTCCCCAAATATATGTGTAATAATTCCAACTAAAAATAAAGGAATAAAAATTTGTATAAGATTGTCTGGTATTAATTTATCTTTTAAAACAGAAAATGTTGCAAATGCTCCAAGGCTTGGCGTTAATGCTGTTGCTATTATTGTATGAATTCTTATTAAACGAAGATAACCTTCGATTTTATCTTTAAAATTTGTCATATTTACCAAATCAATAGCTATATATTTTACAATTTATTCCAGATAAACATTACTTAGAATAAAAAATTTTATATTAATTTTATTAATTTGTCAAACCAAAGTAAAACTTGACTATAAAAAAAAAATTGAAAACGATGGTTTTTTATGTTCTTTTTTACTACTGAAATTTCTATATGCCAATTAGAGAATATTTAAAATTATCTAGGTCATTTAATGCTGTACTAACAGGTGTTTCTCCTGTCATGGGTGCTATTGCAATGGAGGAATACAATATAATTACTCTTTTTTTTCTCTTTTTAATAGGTTTTTTTGGACATACGTATGGATTTGTTTTAAATGATATCATTGATTATAATATTGATAAAACATCAAAAGAAATAAGTGATCGACCATTAGTTAGTGGTACTATCTCTATAAAAAAAGCTTGGATTTATGCTATTTTTTCAATGATAATTTCTTTTATCATTGCTTTTTATTTAGCATTTATAACTAATATATATTACCCAATTTTTATACTTGCATTATCAGCTATTTTTGTTACAATTTATGATCTAATAAGTAAAAAAATCTCAGGTATGGATATAATTTTAACAATTAGTATTTTCTTTTTAATACTCTATGGTGCTTCAACTGTTGTCAATGATATTTTTAATGTTACAAAATTAGCATTAATAGTGTGTATTCTTGGTTCTATCCAGGTTTTATTTATGAATGCAATTGCTGCTGGTATGAAAGATATTGGAAATGACTATAAACGAGGAGCAAGAACTCTTGCTATTAAAATGGGAGTTAGAATAATAAATGGTGAACTTAAAGTTCCTTTCACATTTAAATCATTAGCTTATGGAATTCAATTAGTAGACATTTTGATAGTGTTTTTACCCTTTTTTATAGTGTGGAATGTAACTAAATTATCAATATTACAATATTTACAATGGGGAATCATTATCATCATTGGAATAATTTTATTCGTTTTATCAAGTAAGTTATTAAATATGAAATATTTCAATAGAAAAAAAGCAAGAATGTATATAGGTAGCCATTATATGATTAATTTCACAATTGTCCCAATAATGCTTATGACACTTAATCCATGGGCAATAATAATTATGTTTTTACCCGGCTTAGGATTTATATTATCAAATATTATATTACATGGAACAATTACACAACCAAAAACTATGTAAAAAAACTTTTACATTTTAAATAGTTAAAACTACTAAATTTTTAAGTTATAATTATTTATATAACATAAAACTTTACTTATTTTGTGTATGATATAATAATAGTCGGTGGTAATTTATCAGGAGCCACTGCCGCAATTAATGCAGCCAACTACGGAGCAAAAGTTGTATTGGTTGAAAAAAATAAAAAACCTTTTTTCCCACCTCGTTGTGGAGAAGCTACTGAAGAAATAACAGCTAATATATTAAATCTTGATAAAATTGGATGTCCTAAAAATCAAATAAAAAAAATTACAATAAATGTATCTAGTAAGAAAGAATATAATTTTAAAACAAATCATGGGATTTATATTATTGATAGGTATTTTCTTGAAAAATATTTGATTAAACATGCAGAACAAAAAGGTGTACATGTCATTCTAGGAAGTAGAATGACAAATTTTAATCCTCCAAAAGAAATTGTTCTAGATAATAAAAAAACTCTAGAAGGTAAAATTATAATTGATGCAACTGGTATAAGTTGTCAAATTGGGAAAAAAATTAGAAACGATATAGAACTAAAACCAAGTGATATTGGAGTCTGTATTCAAAGTAGAGTAGAAGGAAATTTCAATTCTGATACTATGAAAATGTGGTATGGTAAACCTTTTGCACCTTTTGGATATTCCTGGTGTTTTCCAAAAAATGAAACATTAGCAAATATTGGAATTGGAGTACCCGGTGGTCAAAAATTAAATTTATCCTATTTACTAGATAAGTATATAGAATACGAAGTAAAAGATAAATTTAAAGTTTTAAATACATTTCATTCATGTGTTCCAGCATCAGAACCATTAGATCCTCTTATAAAAGATAACATAATTTTTATTGGTGATGCTGCTAGATTCGCTAATCCTATATTTGAAAATGGTATTAATAATGCAATATTTTCAGGGAGTTTAGCAGGAGTAGTTGCTGCAAAATATATTAAAGGAGATATTTTAACTCTTAAAACTTATGAACAACTTATGAAAAATAAAGTAAAAAGATTAAAAAAGGCATACTACAAAAAAAATAAACTAATAACTGAAGAAAAATATAACAAGTCATTTAAAAGGATGTTTTCATTGCTTTCTTCTTTAAATAAAATTTTTCCAAACATCTTACAAAATCAATTTATAAAAATGTTAAAAAATGATAAAAAAGTTTTAGATTCTATTAGAAAAAACGAATATTAGTGGGTCATGATGACAAATAAAAAAGTATGTATAATCGGTGCAGGAATTGGAGGACTTGCATCAGCAGTATTACTTACTAAAAAAGGATATAAAGTTACAGTTTTTGAAAAAGAACCTCAAATAGGTGGAAGAGCACTATCTATTAAAGGTTCAACCATTACATTAAATGAGTATAAAAATCTTCTAGCTCGTTTCCATATGGGTATCGCTTTTTCTGAACCAAATATAGAAACAATTTTTGATAAAAAAATGTTAGATAATTATGTTTTAGATCTAGGTTTTCATATATTAAGTGGTGGTTTTCCGTTGAACATTAAAAATCTTTTAGCAGAAAATAATAATCATATCGATTTCCTTGAATCATATCTTGGTTTTATTGAAGGTAATAAGTATAAATTCCCCTTTCTTTCCAAATTAGATAAACTGAAAATTGCACCGAATATATTTAGACTACTTTTTGCAAATGAAAAAACATTAAAAGAATTAGATAGAGTTTCAATTTCAGATACAATTAAAAAATATGGAAAAGGAAAAATGAAGTTGATTTTAGAGGTTTTTTCAAGATCGATCACAACTATGAATAATCTTGATAAGATTTCATCGGGGGAGATGCTGCGTGCTCAAAAGAATCTATATAAAGGTTCAAAACCAGTAGCATACCCAAAAAATGGTCTTATAAGTATTAATAATGAATTTGTAGATTTCATCATAAAACATGGTGGAGAGATAAAGTTAAATACTTTTGTTAATCAAATTCTAATAAAGGATATGAAAGCCATAGGGATAAAAGTTCAAGATAAAGAAAAATATTATGATATAATTATATCAAATATAATTGTACAAGATCTTTTTAATATAGTAAATGAAAAAAATTTTCCAATAGAATACACTAATTATATTAAATCTCTTAAAGGAACTGGTAGTCTTTGTGCTTATTATTCTTTGAAAAAAGTCCCAAATGATTTAATTGGTAAATCTTTTCATTTTATTGAAAGAAATGTTGGTTTAGAAGGAAATGATGCTGTTGGAATGATTGATTTCATGGTTTCATCATCTGATTCAGGTCTTTCACCTAAAGAAGAATATCTTGTTCAATCATATATCATTTGTAATCCTGATGAGGCAATAAATCATTTAACTTTAAAGAAATTAAGAGAATTATTAGATAAAAATCTAAAGGTTTTAATTCCAGATTATAAAAAACAACTTATTTGGGTGATTTATCCAGTTATTTGGCATCTTGATGGTGTTGCAAAAACAATTGATAATCAAAAACCAGATATAATCACTCCTATAGAAAATCTTTATTTAGTAGGTGATTGTGTAAAGGCACCTGGTATCGGATTAAATTGTGCTTTAAATTCTGCAAAAATTGCAACAGATATTATACAAAAAAATTAAATTTTATTAATGTAGTATGTTTCTAAATATTTTCAAAGAAATTTTTTAAAAAGTTTTTAATAGATTGGTAAGATATTATTATACAATGGAGAAACCCAAATTGGAATCAAAAATTAAAATTCCTGGTAAATGGACAATGAAAGAACCTTACTCAAAATCAAGGTTTCTTTCAAAACAAGCACGTGGTGCTCTTGATCTTTTTAGACCTTTTACTCTTGCTCCACCTATAATAGTTTCTATGTCTATCATGGTTGCAAGCTTAATTTATAATTATAATAATGGAAATCTAAATCCTAATGAAATTTCTGAATATTGGTGGATTACAATCGGGCAAGCAGCTTTAACAATTGCTTTAGTTAATGCAGCTTCAAACTCTCTTAATCAAGCAGCTGATGTTGATTCTGATAAAATATCAAAACCATATAGACCTATACCTCGTGAAATAATAAAACCTGAAAGTGCTCAAAGTCTTGCTTATATACTATATCTTTTTGCTCTTCTTCGTGCTATTACTATTAATTTCTGGTTCGGAGTTTTTATATTTTTAATTATCATTTTCACAGTAACTTATTCACTTCCTCCAAGAATAAAAAGATATTTATTTATAAATCAAGTATGGATAGCTATACCACGTGGACTTTTTGGAATTCTTGCGTCTTGGAGTGTTTTTGGCTCTGAGAATCTTTTTAATGATGCTACACCATGGGTAATTGGAGGAATTGCAATGACATATTTAATAGGAGGAATGGCAACAAAAGACATAACTGATGCGGAAGCAGATAGAGCAACAGGCATCAGTACTCTCATAAATACAATTGGTGTAAAAAAAACAGCCTTGATCTGCTTACCCTTTATGCTTTTTCCATTTCTTTTTATCTTTATATTTATACATGCAGGTTTAATTGATGGCTATCTTTGGCCTTTAAGTCTTTTCATGTTTCTTAGCTTATTCATATTTTATCTTATGATTAAAGGTTTAGAAAGTAAAACTCTTGAAAATGTTCAAGCATGGTCAATTATGTATGTTGAGTATATCTTTTTTGCACTTAGTTTTGCTATACTTACAATGTTTAGTGATAAGATAACTATTCTAAATTTTGCTTAGTTTATTTGACAAATATAACCATTCTATTTTTTGTTATGAATAAATAACTGAATCGTTTTATGAAATTTTACCAGAGATATAAAAAATATAATATTTATTCCTCATAAAAGTTAACGATGTCGGGGACAGGAACTATTCCCAGGGGCTACTGTTCCCAATAATGATTAAAGTAAAAAATAAAGAAAAAATATATAAATAAATATACTTTTATGTATGGTATTATATATGGAACGTAAACTTCGTGAAATAAAAGGAAGTCTTGTTATCACCCTCCCTAAACATGTTTGTGATCTCTATGATTTTAAGGTTGTGGATAAATTATCCATTGAACCGATAGGTGTTGGTGAATTACGATTAAGAAAGTTATAAGATAAATATTATATTCCCAACCATTCTTTTTTATCTGCCACATAAATACGGAGTTATTAAGCAGATTATAATTTTATTACCTATTAATAAAAAAAGAGTTTAGTGTTTTAGAACTCATTGTAATAAAAGATATAATAAGGGAGGATTTTTATTAATTTCTGTAAAATTTAAAAGTTGGATTTCATTCCATGTGAAGCCTGATGATATCTTTTAAATTTTTTCATATGTTGATTAGATTTTCTAAAAAATGGAATTCTTATGAAATCTGGAATCTCTGCTTTTTCAATCTCTAGTTCATTATTGCTCTGTACCCGCCTAAAATTATCATGATCCGGTTTTGTTAAAAGCGTTATTGCTTTACCTTTTTCTCCAGCACGGGCTGTTCTACCAATTCTATGTATATACTCAATCGAATTTTTTGGTACATCATAATGATATATATGAGTAACATTTTTAATATCTAAACCTCGTGCTGCCACATCAGTTGCAACAAGTACATCGGTTTTCTCATTTTTTAAAGAATCAAGTGACTTAGACCTTTTATTTTGACTCATTCCCCCATGTATTGCAGTAGCATTAACTCGTTGCTTATTCAGATTTCTGGCTACAATATCTGATTCTATCCTAGTGGCACAAAATACAATTGAAAGACCTGCGGTATTTTTTTTTAGTAAATGTACAAGAATCGAGAATTTACTATCTCGTGGGTAAATATCATAATATACTTGTTCAAGTTTATTTTTATCAACAAGGGATTGGGTTTTTATAACCACAGGATTATTCAAATGTTTATTCATTAATTTGTGTATTCCACCTATTATAGTTGCACTAAACATCAGGGTTTGACGCTTCCTATTAGTATATCGTATTATTTTTTCAACGTCTTCAATAAATCCCATATCTAACATTTTATCAGTTTCATCTATCACTAGAAATCGAATATTTTTTAAATTAATAGTCTTTCTATTCAGATGATCCAACATCCTACCCGGGGTTCCAACAATAATCTCAGAACTGAGTATTTTTTTTATTTGTGGTTCTATATTAACCCCCCCATATACTCCAGTTGTTTTAACACCGAGAGTTTCTCCAAAATCGACAAATACATCATTTATTTGCGCACACAATTCCCTAGTTGGAGTAAGAATAACACATTGTAAACCTCCACCTAAAATAATCTTATCTAATATAGGCAAACAAAAGGCAAGTGTTTTTCCTGATCCAGTTTCTGCTTGACCTACTACATCTTTTCCTTTAATTATTTCGGGACAACATTTTTCCTGAATAAGAGTCATATTTTCTAATTTATTATTTAGTGTTTTATCTATAAGTTTCTTATTTATTTTTAATTCTTCAAATTTCATTTTTTTTTCTCCTAATTCTAAATTTATTTAAATCAATATTTCTACATAACAATATCAATATCAAGTCTGTTTATCAGTTCTTTATAACGATTACGTATCGTAACTTCTGTAACTCCTGCTACTAATGCTACTTCACGTTGAGTACGACGCTCACCACAAAGAACCGATGCAACATACAACGAAGCTGCTGCAAGACCTGTAGGACCACGACCGCTAGTTAATTCTTTTTGTGATGCGTTTTTTAATATTTCCATTGTCTTTATTTGAACATCATTGCTAAGATCTAATTGATTACAAAAACGAGGAATATAATCTTGAGGTACTGTAGGAAGTAATTTTAATTCCAATTTACGTGAAATATTACGATAATTTCTCCCAATTTCTTTCTTTTTCATTTCAGTTAATGTACTTATCTCTTCAAGAGTTCTTGGAACATTACACTGACGACAAGCAGCATATAAAACTGAAGCAGCAACACCTTCTATACTTCTACCGCGTATTAGCTTTCTTCTTACTGCTTTTCTATAAATCACAGCTGAAGTCTCACGAACATTTCTTGGTAGACTCATTAAAGAGGAAAACCTATTAAGTGCTGATAATGCAATTGATAAATTTCTTTCTGTACCATCACTTATTCTAGTTCTATTTTGCCATTTTCTCAAACGATAAAGTTGTGCACGATTTCTTGCTGGAATAGATTTTCCATATGCATCTCTATTTTGCCAGCTTATATTTGTAGAAAGACCTTTATCATGAATCGTATAAGTCATAGGAGAGCCGGTTCGGGTTTTTTTATCTCGTTGTTCATTATCAAATGCACGCCACTCTGGGCCATGATCAATTATTTCCGCATCTATTACAAGACCACATTTTTCACATACAAGTTCCGCATGAGAATAATCTTTAGTAAGATGTGTATTACCACATTTCGGACATTTTATTGTTTCTTCAATTATTTGTTCATTTTTATTCTTTCTATCGTTTTTATTTTCCAATTATATCAAACCTATTAAAAATAAAGAAAATTATAAAGAATATACAAATTATAATTTTTTTACATTTTTTGCTTGTAGCCCACGTTCTGTTTTTTCAATATCATATTCAACAGAATCATCCTCATTAAGATTTACATCCGGAGGTATATTATTTTTATGAACAAAGATGTCTTTTTCATTTTCACCTATTATAAATCCATATCCTTTTATTCTATTGTACCATTTTATTTTTCCCTTCATATTATCTTACCTCTTTAATGATAGTTTTTAAAAAATCTATGTATTCTAAAAAGAGTTAATGCAATTCTTACAAATTATATTTGCATCAGTATTTTCTTTTTTTGAAAAATTATCACAAGTATCAGATTCAAAAACTATTAACATTTTATGTTTACATCTAGTTATTTTTTTATTTTCATTTATTGTATTATTTCTAAATGACTTTTTTCTTGTTTTATTCATGTTTAATTACCTTCGATTATATTTGATAAAAAAACAAAGTAAAATTAAATCAATATCCTCAAAATAAGAAGAAGTTGAATCTTAATGTTTTATTTTATTATCATTACCATTACGACATTATATCTTATATACTTTTGTTTTTTAAAACCAAAGTTAATAACAACAAAATGTAAAAACATCTAGTAAATGTGATATGTCAATAGTATGTGTATTTACTATAGCTAAACTTTTACTTATATCGTATTATCATCCATCACCTTATCATATATCACTTTATTTTCTCACATTTTTTACAATATTTAAAATGCATAACTATTTAAGCAAAGACGATTTATATAGACATTGAAAAGATTTAAGATAAAAAAAATTCACAACTTCGTTTTATTTCGGACTTTTGAGACTTTTTATTTTTCTTTCTTTTTAAACAATTCCAGATATAATAGTCTGAGGAGGTGAAAAATATATGAAAGGAACAGTAAAATGGTTCAACGATAGAAAAGGATTTGGATTCATACAAGGAGAAGATGAAAAAGATATTTTCGTCCATAGAAACTCAGTTGCTGAAGGTGACTATATAACTGAAGGTGACAGTGTTGAATACGAGGTAGAATCCTCTGATAAAGGACCACATGCAATTAATGTTAAAAAATTAAAAAATAACTAAATAAAATATTCAAAAACAACAATAATAATTAAGCAATCTGAATTAAAAATTTTGATTGCCTTTATATCTATTTGATTAAATGTTTTGGAGAAAGAAATAATGACAGAAAAAGCAAATGAAATAAAAAAAACAGAAGAAATTAAGGATGAAAATACAATATTTATTGGTAATAAACCATCTATGAACTACGTTATTGCAGTAGTCACTCAATTTAACAGCAACAGTAGTAATAAAGTATTTTTAAAAGCAAGAGGTAGGGCAATAAGCAGAGCTGTAGATACTGCTGAAATTGTTAAAAACCGATTTATGAAAGATATTATCATTAAAGATATACAAATAGGGACAGAAAATTTAACAAATGAAGAAGGTAGAACATCAAATGTATCAACTATTGAAATAAGTCTAATAAATAATAGTAAATCTAATTCTAAAAAGAAATAAAATCTAATATTTTGTGATTAAGATGAATGGAAGAAAAAATAAAAGACATAATAGAAATAAAAATGAAAAACCAAAAAATATTATTAGATGTGGTTTTAATCAAAAGATTGTATGGGATAATGAATTATGTTCAAGCTTTTTAAAAACTGGAAATTCCTCTTCTGAGAATAATTGTAAGACTTGTAAATATTCATTTTGATGATATTATACTTCTCAAAAAAATTATATGGAGATGATATATAGTGAAAGATAAGACTAAGAAACTTAAAAAGATGATGAAATCAAGGAAGAATAAAAAAATAATCTATAAACAATCTAAATTAATGAAAGGAAATTCTTTCGTAAATTAATTATTTTCTTATATAAAAAATTAATTCAACATTACATTGCCAAATATCCTTTTAAGATCCTCTTCACTTTGAGCATTTTAATACATCAGATCAACATCAAGTCTTTAAGTAATAACTGATTTAATCATAATATTTAATGAAAAAAAAAGAGAAAATCTTTGGAAAGGAAATTTTAAGGTTAAGAGGAGAGCATAAAATTGATGTGCATGTAAATACAATCAGTGGTAAAACAACATATGATGAAATGGATTTTTATGCTATTACACCAATCTAATAAACTTATTAATAACACTTATCAAAATGTATACAGCCACCTCAACTTAATTAACATAATAATCCATTTTTTTCTAAATTTTTGGAAGTACTATTAGAATCATAATTTTTAAATTTATGTAACAAAATAATCAATAATGAAATTATAAATAAGATTTTGTGATATTAAAAGTAAATTTATATTTCATAAAAGCTGATGATGTCGGGGGCGGGATTTGAGCCCGCGACCTCCTGATATCTTAGCGCCGAAAGGCTTATTTTATTTTTTCGAACCCTTTAAAGCTTAGCTTATGAGTCAGGCGCTCTAACCAAGCTGAGCCACCCCGACAATAATTTAGTAATAGCCGTATAAAACAATCATTATAAAAATTTTCTAAACAAAATCCTCGCTCATCATCAAATATTTCTTGTTTCTCATAAATATTGTTTTAATTTTTTCTTTTTTTGCTCTTTTTTTAAGTTCTTTATCGTTGGAAAGAATTACTCCATTAAGTTTTTTTGCTGTATTTAAAACCGCATCATCTGCTTTTTCAGATTTATCTACAACTATTTTATAATTCTTAATAAAAGAAAGAGCAGGTTTTGCATATTGTTTCTGTTTACCTTTACCTTTTTCACACAACAACTTAAGTTCTTCAATAATTTTATATGGCACTACTAATTCATAACTTCCTAAAAGTCTTAACAATTCCTGTTCTAATTTTATTGAATATTCAAAAATCATCAATATGGCACTACTATCTAAAACAACTATTTTTAAAGCTGTATTTTTCCGTAACCTATGAGATGCCATCGACCGTCAATCCTTCTACTAATAGCAATTCTTTGACCTTCTTGTGCACAAACAGCTAATTTAAGTTTAACTCCGACGATTTCTCCATGAAACTCCTTAACTATCCCCACTGTTGTTGCTGTACCTATGGTAAGCATCAATGGCTCATTTGTTTTAATAGGATCAACATTTTTTTCATCAACAGTTCCTACAACGCGTTTTAATAGAGTGATAGAAAGATTAAAACTATCCTTAACTAGAGGTAACAATCCTGGTTTACCAATGACTTTTCCAGCGTAAGAATCTGACTTGGTACGAGCAGGATCAAGAAATGTTCCTATAGCAATAAGACCCCCAGGACTAGCTTCTGAAACAGATTTACCGCCTGTAATTAAAGAGTCTATTTTAGTAATAATTGGTTCAATTTTTGCCCTACCTTCTACCTCTATATTACGACCAGGGGATATCTCTATTTCATCACCTTTATGAAGAATTCCTTGTATAAGTGAACCACCTATAACACCACCACGAATATTATTTGGACTAGTACCAGGTTTATTAATGTCAAAACTTCTTGCAGTATACATAAAAGGTGGTTTTTCTTTATCACGATTTGGTGTTGGTATCGTTTTTTCTAAAGTTTTAATTAATACATCTATGTTTATATCTTGATGAGCACTAACAGGGATTATTGGTGCATTCTCTGCAACTGTTCCTTTAATAAATTTTAAAATTTGTTCATAGTTTTTGATAGCATTATTCTCTGTTACAAGATCAATTTTATTTTGTATAATAACAATATTTTTGATACCTGCAATATCTAAAGCAGTTAAATGCTCACGAGTTTGAGGTTGAGGACAAGGTTCATTGGCAGCAATAACTAGAATTGCCCCATCCATAATTGCTGCCCCTGATAACATTATAGCCATTAGGGTTTCATGCCCCGGAGCATCAACAAAAGATACAACTCGCAGTAGTTCGGTTGATTTTCCACAATTTTTACATTTTTTAGTTGTACAATAACATTTAGGCTCTTCGCAATTTGGACATTTGTAAAAAGCAGCATCAGCATAACCAAGTTTTATACTAATACCACGTTTTAATTCCTCTGAATGTTCATCAGTCCATTTGCCTGTAAGACGTTGTGTTAGAGTGGTTTTACCATGATCAACATGACCTATCATTCCAATATTAACTTCAGGTTGCTTTGGAAGACTCATTATTTATCCTCTTTATTTTCTTCCATTTCTTTCGTATTTTTTCCGTCTGATGACTTATCCTCGGTTTTTAAAAGGGAATCGATGGGTTTTGAACTATGTTTTATTACTTTCATATTGATTTGAACAACGTCTTGACTTATAGTATTAGCACGTATCGATTTTTTCTTTCTCATTCCATGTTCTGTTTCATGAAATCCTTTGCAATCGCTTAAAAGAATTCTTCTACGACTTGTTCCTGGTAAATCCTTCCTCATAGCAAAACCATCTTTATCAGTACCACCAGTTATTAGTAATTTATAACCGGGAAGTGATATAAAGATTCCATCCACTTCATCTCCAATTTTTTTACCTATTAAAGAGTTAGCATGATGACCACTAACTGGTACTTGATATGACTTACCACTTTTTGTGTCATTTACCACTACTTTAAATTCGACCATACTATCTTCACCATTATTTCCCTATTTCATTAATTATTTTTTCGGTAACAAAATTATATATTAATAATCTTTGTTTCAAAAGATTATTAGCTATTTTTATAAATTCCTATTTTTTTTCTCCATATAATCAGCCTTTAAAAAGATTACTACATTATTAATTTATTAATAATTTATAAAAAAGTTTGTAATTTATTATAGTGATCAGCTTCTTTTTTAATAAAAAATTGTTTAGACTTTACATATAAAATTTTTATAATACAAATCCTTTTTTTTAAAAAGTTATATAAACAATACTTTTATTTTCCAATCTGACAAGTACTTTAAAATAAACTATAGTAGTATTTGGGGGAGAATTAAAAATGTCAGAGTTTATCTGGACATGGACTAAAGGAAATACAAAGGTTTTTACTATGGATGTTGATTCTGCTGAAAAAGCGATGAAAGAAGGAAACCTTGTAATGGGCGTTAAAGTTCCGCCTAATGTTATGAATATTTAATAAAAATTTCTTTGTGATGAGGTTGCTTTTTTTAACCAAAGATTTTTAGATATGAAGCGTATTAGCTTTCTAAATTATGACTGATTTAGATTATAAGCATTTACTTAAAAAAGTTGTAGAAAGTTCTAATAAAAAAGAATTAGTAGAAGATAGATTAAAAGTTCCTAAAGCAGATATTTTTTATGAGGGTAATACTACAGTTATAAAAAATTTTGATAAAATTACAGATATTTTAAATCGTGAACCTAATGTTATATTAAAATTTTTATTAGGTTCTCTTGGAACAGCTGGTGAACTTGTTGGTCCAAGAGTAGTTTTCCAAGGGAAAATTCCAACTAAAAATATCCATGATCGAATTAGAGATTATGTAGATATGTTTGTTGTATGTTCTGAGTGTAATCGACCTGATACTCATCTTGTAAAACAAGGGCGAGAACTTCTTATTCGTTGTGATGCTTGTGGTGCTTTTCGTTCTGTAAAATCACGTAAGAAAAAAGTTGTAAGTCCGCCAACTGAAAGTCTTAAAGAAGGTATTACAATAGATCTTAATATCAAAGATATTGGTAAAAAAGGTGATGGTATTGCATATCATGATAAATATATAGTTTATGTATCTGGTGCAGTTAAAGGAACATTTGTGAAAGTAAAGATTGAAAAAATATCTGGGACTGTAGCATTTGGTCATATTGTTGAAGTGTAATTTTTTTAAAATAATCTACATATACTTCTACATATACATCAGTAAAAAAATAACGAAAATTATTTAAACTAAACGCAGTATTCGAGTATACGATTGTCAGACAAATGATGTCTTTTGTCGTTTGTAAAACGTATAAAAGATATAGTTTTGACATCCGTGAGATGTCACATGACATTAAAAGATATGTGAGGAGAATAGATGGATACACAACGAATAACAATAAGACTACCTCAGCATGTTATACACTCTATGGATCTTTTTGTTAGAGTCGGAGAATTTGCTACTCGTTCTGAAGTTATTCGTCATGCTGTAAATGATTTTATTAAAAATTCTGCTCAGGATATTATTGAAAAGGCAGATAAAATTAAAAAAGTGCAAGAATTGGAACTTGCAGTTGAATCCATTGAACCTTACATGAAAAAATAATGTTCAAAATGTGGAGGGGATGGGATGCACCCCTAATAGAAGGGCGCCTATGGGGATGGGCGTCCTTCAAACTACCAGCAAAAAAAATCTAGGAGGAATGAAAAGATGGGAGAAAAAAAAGGTATGCAGGCTTTTATTGAAGGAGCGATTAATAATAAAAAAGAAGAAGAAACAAAATTTAAATTTGATGAAGCTGAAATGTTTGGCGCACCAAGAATTACAATAGTTGGATGTGGTGGTGCTGGTGGTAATACAATAACTCGATTAAAAAGGCTTGGAGTAACTGGAGCAAAGACCATAGCCATTAATACAGATAAAATGGCTCTTAATCTTGTTGAAGCAGATCATAAAATGTTACTTGGTGGTCGTTTAACTCGTGGTCTTGGAGCAGGTGGTTTCCCTGAAGTTGGAGAGCGTGCTGCTCGTGAAAGTATTCAGGATCTTGAAGAACTTCTACAAGATTCAGATCTTGTTTTTATTACCGCAGGTATGGGTGGTGGAACAGGTACAGGTTCTGCACCTGTTGTTGCAGAAGTAGCAAAAAAACATGGTGCTGTAGTGACATGTATGGTTTCCACTCCATTTAACGTCGAACGCGCTCGTCTTATAAAAGCAGATGAAGGACTTGACAAACTAAGAATAAAAGCAGATAGTACTGTTGTTTTAGATAATAACAGACTTTTAGAGTTTGTACCAAACTTACCAATAAATCAAGCGTTCTCCGTTATGGATCAAATGATCTCAGAAACAGTAAAAGGCATATCGGAAACAATTACTGTACCTTCTTTGATAAATCTTGATTATGCTGATATGAAATCAATTATGGATCAAGGTGGGTTATCAGTTATGCTTTGGGGAGAATCTGAAGAGGATGCAGGTGTTGATTCGATTGTTCAAGAAGCTCTTAATCATCCACTATTAAATGTTGATTATAAAGGCGCAACAGGAGCATTAGTTCATATAACTGGTGGACAAAATATGAGTTTAAAATATGTACAAGATGTCGCAAAGGCATTAACTCAGGATCTAGATTGTTACTCAAATGTTATACTTGGTGCACGTGTATCACCTGATTTTGGAAACAAATGTCGTGTAATGGCTATAATGACTGGTGTAGAATCACCAAATATATTAGGTCCAAAAAGTACACCTATGCTTGAAAGAACCCCTGTTACTTCTGTTGTATCAAAATCGAAAGTGGATATTGATTTTATACGTTAAAAAAATTCTAATAAACTTCTTTTTTTAATTTTTTATTATTGTACCATTAAATTCATGATTATTAATTACTTTTACTAGTTCATCTAAATTCTTACCATTTAAAACAAATGTTGGAATTTTTCCTTGTTTTATAATTTTTAAAGCAGGTCCATCAATTACCATGTTTTTACCAGCTATTTCCCAGTTAGTTCCATATTTTTTAATTAATTCATCGATTTTTATTTCATCATATTTTTTTGCTTGTGAAAATTTATTTGGATCTATATTATATATTCCATCTACATTTGTTGCAATAATAAATTTTGATGAATGTGTTTTTTGAGCCAGTTCGGCACCAACCATATCTGTACTATGACCTGTTGTTGTACCACCCATAATTATTATTTCATTTGTCATTTTTTTTGCTTCATCTGTTGAATGGGGTATTTTTTGATTTGAATTATTTAGTAAGTTTGTTATTATCTTGGCGTTGATTCTTGTTAATTTTATTCCAATTTCATCCAATGTTTTTTCGTTTAATCCAAGCCTTCTTCCTATTTTTATGTATTTTCTTGCTGTTTTACCTCCACCAATTATTAGATATATTTTATATTTTTTTGATAATTTTTCAAGAAGTTTTATTAATTTTTTTATAAAATATATATTAATTTTTTCAGGAAAAAGTACTGAACCACCTATTGAAATTACAATTGTTTGCATGTTTAAGTTTGTATACATATTTTATTTATTAGTATTATTAAAAACAAAAAAATTATGCTACTTCAGGTCCTGATTGTGCTTTTGTAGATTTATTTCCTAATCGAACTTGTGGAAGAGGTATGGGTGGAGGCAAGGCTAAGTCTTTTGCGATTCCAACAGCTTCTGGAACGCAAGCATGCATTATTGCTGTATGCAAATTACTTGCTACTTCATTTGGTATTTTTCTTTTATTATTCCATTCATTTGATATGTCTCTTGCATCCTTGTTTTCATATACAAGTTGACCCTCTATTTTTATTACTCCTACTGAACCATAGCTTGCTGTGTATTGGAAATCAACGGAGGTTTGATCTTCTTTTATGTAAGCTATATGTGTAAAAGAACTGTTATGATCTATTCTTATTTGTTTAGGTTTTTCATTTAAATTAGTATATCTTCTTGCTTCAATAGTTTTTAAATTGATATTTTTTATTTTCATAATTAATGCAGGTAAAAGAATATCTTATTTTTACATGTTTCGTTTAATAAGAATTTTTTATACTTTTTTAAACTAAAACTATTAATAATTTTTGTATTTATTAGATTTCTTTGAGTTTTTTGTAATAAATTAAAATTGTTCTTATATATTTTAGAAAAATAGATAAATAAATAAAATATGACCGTGCCGGGGAGTTTATAATGTTAAAAAGAGTATTTTTGACAATTATTGCTTTAATCATGATAATTACAGGTAGTACTATACTGGTAAACGGGGATAAAATAGATATAGATATACGAACCGAAGATAATGGAATTAATATTATTGAAAAATATTTAATTGATGTTACTGATGATGACATTATATCTTTTTGGATACAAAGTGGGCATTCTAATGTTGTTATTACAATCGATGGTTCAGATATTACACCTTTAGTTGATAATAATATTTATTATGTAAATATAACTGAATTTGATATTACCTCCAATGATGTTATTCAGGTTATGTATAATCTTGATAGATATACTTATGAATTTGAAAAAATTTTACAGTATTATACAAATTTAATTACAATTAGTTTTGATGAAAATGAAATATATTCTGGAAAAAATTTATCTGTTGGTGGGTATATTAACATAGCTTTACTAAAACAAGTTACTGTACAAAATGTTGAAGAAATACCTTCTTGGATGTTTATAATTATTATTATACTTGTAATCTTATTGATTATAGTGTTAATTAATTCAGTAAAAAAACAAAAATCAACAACAAAAAAAGAAAACATTGGTGGATCAGAGGAACTTATAACTACTAAAAAGGTGCTATTGATGGAAATATTAAAAGAAATTGAAAAGAGACATCGTAGTAAACAAATATCAGATGATACTTATAATAAGCTTAAAGATGAATATAAACGAGATGCGGTTGAAGCAATGAAACATCTTGAAGATTTAAAAAAATAATTTTAAAAATTAAATAGATTTTGCTGGATATTGTTAGTGTTTTCTTTAAGATTTTTTTCTTTTTTTATTTCTAATTTTTTAATTTCAAAGTTAGACATTATTTGTTTGATTTTATTGCGATTGGTTGCACCTAGTAAAAATTCTACTTCTTTCTCTGTCAAATCCAGTTTTTTTTTCATATTAATTGCAAAAGAAGTATTATTTTTAAACATTTGAATAAAATAAAAATAAACTTCTCCTTTATTTTTTTTGTTTGAAAGATGAGTTTCCTTACTTAGTTTATTAATAATTATGTTGTTTAAATCTGATTCTGATTTAACTTTTTTTCTATCTTTAATCCAAACAGGAAAATTATATTTATCATTAGGATATGTATGGTGTTTTGCAACAGCAATACCACCATTCATTATATCATATGCATATGACCAAAGACAATAATTTTGACATTGAAAAGTTCTACTAAGGAAAATATCTGCTTGTGATAATGCTTCAAAACCATTTATGAGATCAGTTCTATCAAGATATTCTTTTGGGAGGTTTTCATTTAACCATAAAATTAGAAGATTTGGATCTAAGTTTATATGATTAATACTTTCACGTATTGATTTTAGATTTTTAGTTTTAAATACTTCACGTATAAAGTTAAAAATATCTTTTTCACGATCTCTATAACCTAAAACTTCGAGATTTGTTGAATCGATCAGGGTTCTATTCATTGATACAGATTGTAAATCATTAATTGCGGATCTGATATCTCCTTTTGATCTATCTGCAATAATCTTTAAGACCTTTTGATCAATATTAATATTTTCAGAAAGACAAATCTTTTTTAAAAGACCAATTACTTGATTTGGATAAGGATCATAAAAGCGTATAAGTTTACATATATTTTTTAAGGGTTCGCCATTACCTTTTATTAGTTTATAATAATCGTTTACAATTAATATTATAGGTTGACTAGTGATTTCTATAGTATCAATAATTGCTTTTTTCCCACCACGATCGCTTAGATCATTATTTATGTTAGAGCTTTCAACTCGTTCATATAAATTATCTGCTTCATCAAGAATTATAAGTTTATGACCTCCAGTTTTTGATGAAATAAATGTTCCATTTTCAGAAAATGTTTCATTCATTGCACCATATGTTGCGATTGTTTTTATCTTTTGAGCATTTCTTGCATCTGATGTATTTAATTCTATTGGTGTCCAGTTATAATCTTTTGCTAGTGCGATGGCGCTACTTGTTTTTCCAGTACCTGGTTTACCTAATAAAATAACCGCTTTATTTTTTGGTTTTCCGTTTGACCATGAACTAGCCCAATTTCTAAGTTCAATTAATGCTTTTTCATTCCCAACTATCTCATCAAGAGATTTTGGGCGATATTTTTCTGTCCAATCCCTCATTTTCCGATTTAACAAAAGAAAAGGTATTATTTTAATATTTACTATTAAACTCAATGTTTTATAAAAGAGGTATATAAAAGATTTATAGATTTAAATAACAATATATTTGTAAAATATTTATTGTGTTAATTAAATTTGGGTTATACTATCTTATGAGTAAGAATTACTTAGTAGTTTATTCTCAAATTTTTTATTTTAATAATGTCATATTTGCTTGAATTTTGACAAATATTTTTATAAATGAGAATTTTATCCAGGATAATTAAAGCAAAATGTAAAAAGCAATATTGACTAAACTTTTTTATTATGGAGCTTTATTTCTTCATGAAAAATTGTGGGGATGGCCCAGCCTGGCACGGCGATGGATTGCTAATCCATTGGTCTTATGACCTCGGGAGTTCGAATCTCCCTCCCCACGTAAAAATAACAATATTTTAAAAAATTTAGTTGTATACTTTTAAGTAAATTTATTATTTATTTTTAGTCTCAAATTCTTTTTTAATTCTTTTGTAAATAGTAAATAATATTATATTTTAGCAAGTTCTTCCTTAAGTTGACGGATTGCTTCTACTGGTGTAGGATCAATCTTTCTAAGAATTGCTAAATAAAAACTTACATAATCTCCAAGATACATTGAGTATATTATTTTTGAAAGTCTTCTTTTTACATTTATCTTAATCTCAATAGTATCTCCTGCGACATTTTCAAAAAGTTTTTTCATGAAATTTAGTCGTTTATTAATATAAATTGATTCGTTTTCATGATCTCTAAAGAGTATGCATATAAATTTTTTTGATACTTCTGGATTTAAGGACCATCCAACTATATCATTATGATTGCATTCTGGAACTTCATCATTTCTACAAATTATTTTACTGTTTTCATTAAATTGAGTGCACCATCTTTTAGCTATTGGTATGTATAATCCCCATCCATAGATTTGAGGGATTTTACTAAATATTTTTTTTGCGATTTGTTTTGAAAGATTTTTTTCTTCAGGAATTTCTTTTTTATTATTTTTTGAAAAGTCCTCTATTGTATGTATTGTATCTTGGATTTCTAAATTAATATCTTTTTGTAGAAAACCTATTTTTTTAAATGAATGTAAAGTACAAAAAAGCATGTAACCTGTTGCTGCACGTGGTTGTATACCTGAAGGTATTTCTATAAAAGGAACTTCAATTTTTTCGCAGTATTTTAATAGTTTTCCCCCGGTAGTAATAGCAATTATTTTACAATGTTTTTTAAGAGCATGTTTGAATGTACTTATTGTTTCTTCTGTATTACCTGAATAGCTTTGTGAAATGACTAATGTGTTTTTATTTGCCCATTTTGGTAGATCATATTGTCTTGATACAAAGATTGGTTTAGAAATTTTATCTCTTAATAAACTTTGAATAATATCACCTGAAATTGCAGAAGCTCCCATACCACTGATAATTATATTGTCGATTTTGTATAGCTTAGGAATGTTTGAAAATTCAACTATTCTTTCAGCTTCTTTTATTTGTATTGGGAAATTTATAATATCATTGAGCATACTTGATTTATCAATTTCTTCTATCATTTTTAACTCATTTAACATAAATAATCAACCATATTTTTTATTATATAAAGTTAAGTTAAATGTGTAAATATTGTGTTGTTATTTAGAGGTTTCTCTTTTGATTATTATTAGAAAAAATACTTATATTACAAATTTTTATCTTAGAGATAATGATAATAACAAAGCAAAAAGATTTGGAAAGTATTATTTGTTTAATTGAAAAAGATACTGTTTTTATTGTAGGCTGTAGTCAATGTGCAACTCTTTGTAAAACAGGCGGTGAAGATGAAGTTAAAAAAATGATTTCAATTCTGAAGGAAAATAATATTAAAGTTAGTGGTTGGGTCATACTTGATCCTGCTTGTCATTTTTTAAATGATAAACGTGTTTTAAACAAAAATAAGGAAAATTTAAATAAAGCAAAAAAAGTTTTAGTATTAGCTTGTGGTAATGGTGTTCAAACTGTTGCTGAGATAATAGAAGATGCAAAGGTTATACCAGGTTTAGATACACTTTTTTTAGGTGAGATTAAACGTGTAAAAAATTTTGAAAAAAGATGTAATCTATGTGGAGATTGTATTCAGAACTTATTTGATGGTTTATGTCCAATTTCTCGCTGTCCAAAAAATATGTTAAATGGCCCTTGTGGTGGTTCTATTAATGGTAAATGTGAGGTCTCAAAAGATTTAGATTGCATATGGGAAACTATAATTGAAAAACTTGATAAAGAAAAAAAATTATTTATATTAAAAAAAATTGTTGAACCGAAGAAATGGAGCAAATCTTTAGTTATGCGGAGGTGAATTTTTTTGAGGTATACTAGTAATCTTGAAAAGGTTTTGAAAAACAAAGGTTTTGCTGTTACTGCTGAGATTGGTCCACCTAAAGGTTGTAATGCTGAAAAGATAAAATTAAAAGCTAATATTTTATTAAATTCTGCTGATGCTTTTAATATAACAGATAATCAAACTGGTGTTGTTCGTCTTTCTAGTCTTGCAGGTAGTGTTATTTTGTTAGATATGGGTCTTGAGCCTATTATGCAGATAGGTTGTCGTGATCGTAATAGAATAGCGCTACAAAGTGATATTCTTGGTGCGTGTGCTCTTGGTATTAAAAATATACTTTTTATAACTGGTGATCATCAGTGTTTTGGAAATCATCCTGATGCTCGCGGTGTTTATGATTTGGATTCTATTCAACTTATAAAAATTGTTAAAGATATGCGGGATCATGGTATTTTTCAGAGTGGTGATGAGATAATATTTGGTCATCCAAATGTTTTTATTGGTGGAGTTGCAAATCCTTTTGCAGATCCTTTGAGTTTTCGTGTTGATAGATTAGAAAAAAAGATTTTAGCTGGTGTTGATTTTATCCAGACTCAGAGTGTTTTTAATCTTGAGCGTTTTAAATCTTGGATGGATGAGGTTCATTCTCGTGGTTTGGATAAAAAGGTCTTTATTCTTGCAGGTGTAACACCTCTTAAGTCAATTAAGATGTGTGAGAGGATGAAGTTTTACGTTCCAGGTGTTGATATCCCAGATGCAATACACAAAAGAATGAAAAATACTTATGATCCAAAAAAAGAAGGTTTTGATATTTCATTAGAACTTATCAAAGAGATTAAGAAAATAAAGGGTGTTTCTGGTATTCATATTACTGCTTTATTCTGGGAGGAGATAATTCCTAGTTTAGTTTCAAAAGCTGGGCTTTATTAATATCAAAAATATAATGTTTTTTTTATTGAAAAATTAAGTTTGAATTTTTTTGATTATAAAGTTTGGAGTCGAATATCATTCCCTGTTTTTTTTATTTGGATATTAAAATTTCTTATTAAATAAGTAAAAGCAAATACTTATTAGTGCAATATGATAAATGAAACCTATAGCAAGACTAAAAAAATCAATTGATCCATTTTTTAACACTGCATCTAATGATAAAAGTGACCAAAAAGTAGGAATTGGACTAAAAATCCATTTTAGGTTGCCAAGGTTTAGGAAAAAAGCAAATATTGGAATTATAAAAACTGTTCCTCCAATTTTGAAAATAGCAAATGCTTGAACCTTGTTTGTTGCAAATGATGCAACTAGTAATGATGCAACTGGTGTAAATAAAGCAAATAATAGTGCAGTGGGAATATATGCAAGATAGGAAAATTCTGCCATATTTACTAAACCTGATAATGGAGGAAATATCAATAATACGATAAATGAAAATACTAACATGAAAAACATACGGAAAGCAAGAAAGCTCGTTCTTGATATTGGCATAATTCTTAGAACTGTTAGTAAATGCTCATCTCTTTCATCAAGAATTATAAATGCAGCAATAAAACTGTAAATAAAGGGAATAATTACAACAAGAAACATAAGAACTAATGAAAATTCTGATGCCAGTTGAAATATGCCTCCGATTCTAGGTTCTATTATATGTACAAGTATTCTTGAAAATAAAATCAGCATCACCGGGTAGGCAAAGAATGCAAAAAGAAAGAAGCGATCTCTTATAATATTTCTTAGGTCATTTACAGCGAGTTTGAAAAGGTATACCATATTTTTTATCCTCCTTTCAATACAATATGTTTATAAAATGCTTTTTTTGCAAGCCAAAACAATATTACAATCCAGATGAGTTGATAACCAATTCCATATGCTATCTCCCATGTCTCGAGGCTTTCTGCAACAAATACACCTTTAAATAGTAAAAAAGATGCCTGAGTCGGCCATAAGTAAAATATAATATTTTCATATAGATGTGATAAATGTAACATTGGAAAGAAAGTAAGTCCTAGAAATAAAACAGCAAATGCCATTAAATATTCATTAATGCTTTTTACACGAGAAACTATTATGAATCCTAGAAGAATCAGCATGATAGAAGTAAGAATTATTGAAATGGCAAGATAAAATACATTAAAATCGATTTCTCCAAAAAGATTCAAAAGAATAATGAATATTGTTGCAGATATAACTGAAAGAATTGTAAGAGAAATAATCTTTGATAAGAGATAATCATTGACTTTCATTGGAGTTACTACAAGTGCTTGAAGAACATTTTCTGATTTTTCAAATAAAACTAATGCACCTACGAACATAATTCCAATTATCGCAGGATCAAAAAATAAAAGTAATGTATGAAAAACTGGAATGTTCATATCAGGTAAAGCTTGAGTAATAATAAAATATAAAATAACACTTAAAATTGAAATATGAATAATTTTGTATCTATACAGAAGAGTAAATTCCCATTTTATCATATTTTTAAGATTACTCATTTCAATTGTCGCCCCGTTGCTTTAATAAAAATATCCTCCAAGGTTGCTTCTTCAGTGTGAATCGTCTGAACTAAGCCTGATTTTAATAGACTAAAAAAGGACTTATTTTCTGCAAGATTTTTAAGGTCAAACTCTTGACTTACTAAATCTCCGTTTTTAAGATATTCCAACTTTACAATTTTTTTACCGTGTTTTATTTTTAGTTCTTTTGGGCTTTCAATAAGAACAAGTTTTCCGTCAACAATGAATCCCACTCGATCACATAATTCATCTGCATCTTGCATATTATGAGTTGTTAGAAAAATTGCTTTTCCATCCTTTCTTTTCTGAAGAATTATGTTTTTTATTAAACGTCTACCAACTGGATCAAGCCCTGTTGTTGGTTCATCAAGAAATAACACTTCTGGATCATTTAACAAGGATCTGGCAAAGTTAAGTTTTGATTTCATACCTTTTGAATAGGTACCAACTCGTTGATTTGCATCTTCTTCAAGTTCTACCATTTTTAATAAATCCATTGTTGGTATTGTTCTTCTGCGATAAAAAGAAGCGAAAAGTTCTAGGTTTTCCAAAGCTGTAAGTTTTTGATAATGATTTGGAAGTTCAAATCCAACTCCTATTCTATTGTAAAGTTCTGTTTTCCAGCTATGTAGATTTTTACCAAGGATTTCTACATTTCCTCCATATCCCTTTAAAAGCCCGATTATTACCTTTTGAGTTGTTGTCTTTCCTGCTCCATTTGGACCGAGGAATCCAAATATTTCACCTTTTTGTATTTCAAATGAAACTCCATTTACAGCTTTTTTATTTGATTTAGGATAAGTAAATTCTAGGTTTTGTACCTTTAACATTTTATTTCACATCCTCATCTCTATAATCCTAGATTGAATAATTATTTATAAGTATGTACTATTTTTTATACTAAAATTATTAATCATTAATTTTTTTAATTTTTCTGCATTATAAAAAATTCATAACCATAATAATCTGAATATTTAGTATACATATTAATTTCTTTTTTACATTCTTCAAAGGTTTGTAAGGCGATTTTATTATTATAATATTTTTTCTCTAATTCTTTTATTCTTTTTTCCATTGGTGAATAAAAACTATCAATCCATGATGATTTAGGAAGAGTAAAATGGGATATTATTTTAAAACCTTCATTACGAATCAAAGTAATATTGCTTTTTATGTTTTTTATATCAGGGTATCCTTCATCCCAGAATTGTTTTAATTCTTTGGGTAGATTAGGTAAAAGCAATACTGCTTCTGTTACAACTAGATATCCATTGTTTTTTAAAATTTGATTACATCGTTTTAATCCATTTTGAAAACCCATAAAATATAATGCTCCTTCGGACCAAATAATATCAAACATATTGTTTTTGAAATTCATATCAAGCATGGATTGGTTATTTGTAATTATTCTTTTATCAAATCCTTCTTCAATTGCTTTTTTTCTTAGAATATCTAAAAAGGGTTGATAGATATCAATAGCGATAATTTTTGCTTTTGAAATTCTTGCTAATTCTATAGTCTGCATACCATGTCCACACCCGATATCAAGAATAATTAGTTCATCTGGTAAATTTTTCAGATATCCAAATGCTTTACTAGTAGATTTGTTATCTCCGGGCCCACCTCTGGGAAGTCCTTGAAATAATTCATAAAAATATTGCATATCTTCCATGTTATCACTTTTTGATAATATTTTATGATAAAATAACTATGTAGTTATATAGATTTTTGAAATTAATAAATTGTTTGTAATTAATTATATTCTTTTTTTTTATACAACAATACATTTTTTGAGAAAATATTTGAATAATTGATTTGAATTTAATGAAAAATTTCTATTTTTGCTTAAGCAAAGAAGATAATTTTATCTTGATATAGCAAATATAAAATACCATAGGATAATACTGCTTATCTAATTATATTATAAAGATAAAAAAAAAATTATGATTCGAGGGTAGTAAGATATGAAAAAAATATCATTATTACAAAATTCCATAATTGTACTAAATGTACTTTGTATAGTTTTATTAAGCGGATGTAATGAACAAATATCAGAGCAAGGCTCAGCTCCTATTATAAATTTCTTTACAGCTACTCCAAATATTGTCATTTATGGAAATAGCTCAGTTTTAAATTGGTCTGTAGAAAATGCTACTAGTGTTATTATAGATAATGGGATAGGTAATGTAAATTTTAGTGATCTCTTAAAAATCACTCCTGAGAAAAATCAAACTTATAATCTTACAGCAATTAATTCATATGGGAATAGTAATGCATCTGTCAAAGTTGATGTGATAGTAATTAATGATAATACATCAGAAAAAAATTCAGCTCCAATAGTTTATTTCTTTACAGCAACACCTATGGAAGTAAAATTTGGTGAAAGTACTACATTAGATTGGTTTGTAGAAGGGGCTACTAGTGTGAGTATAAACAATGGAATAGGTGAAGTAGGTTTAATTGGTCCTTTCACTTTTAAGCCAGTAGCCACTAGAAAATATATACTAACTGCAACTAATGAATTTGGAATTACTTATGGATCTATCATTTTGAAGGTAAATATGTCAGGTTAACATTGTTAATGATAAACAAATCATATATTTAGTATCCTCGAATGTAAAATGAAGATAATACTATATTAAGATAGAATTATAGTTTTGAAGGTAAAAAGTATGAAAAACATGTTAATATTACTAATTACTTTGATTATGATTAGTTTAGGTTTTTTTAGTGGATGTATCGAAGAGAAAAAAATTGTTGATACAGATGGAGATGGATACGAAGATAAGTTTGATGCTTTTCCATATGATCCAACAGAATGGGTAGATAGTGATAATGATGGTATAGGTGATAACTCAGATGATCAAAATGATAAAACAAGTAATTTTATTTATATTAAGGGAAAAGGTAGTTATTCAACAATCCAAGAGGCCATTAACTCAGCTTCTACAAATGATACTATACTAGTAAGTAAAGGAATATATTTTGAAAACATTAATATAACAAAATCAATAGAGTTAATAGGTGATAATAAAAATACAACTAAAATTAATGGAAATGGTTCTGGAATTGTTGTTAATATTTCAGCGGATTATGTTAGGATTAGTGGTTTTACTATAATGAATGGTGGTCCTATGTCTGCTTTTGAGTCAAATGCTGGTATAAAAATTGGGTCAAATAATAATATAATATCTGATTGTAATATTTCATCAAATAGAAATTATGGTTTGTATCTTTATACAAATCTTACAACTACAAAAAATACAATAACGGATAACGAGTTTTCAAATAATAAATATGGGATATTTGGATTCTATACAAAAACAAATAATATTTCATCAAATACTTTTGTAAATAATACTTCTTATGGAATGTATCTTCAAAGCGCATCTAATGATAATTTGATTTCTGAAAATACATTTATTGGAAATAACTATGCGATTAGAATCAAAGGTTCAAGTAGAAATACATTTCTAAAAAATTTAATAATTAATAACAAAAATGGAATTTATTTCTGTTGTGGTGCAAAAAACAATATTGCATATAACAATGTGCTAATAAATAATACTAACTGGAATGCAAGGGATGATCCAATTAATATTTGGGATAATGGAATAGTCGGTAATTACTGGGATGATTATACTGGTTTGGATGTAGATGGTGATGGAATAGGTGATACACCTTACCTAATAAATAGCGATAAAGGAGATAGATTTCCACTAATGAATCCA
>JBFEOQ010000006.1:0-47427 GCA_041550515.1 Thermoplasmatota archaeon
AATATTGAATAAAAAAATATATTAAACAGGGAAAAAATATAATATATTATGCTTTTAAGTTAAATAATTTAACTAAATAAAGCTAAATAAATCTAACTTTAATTTTTTATTTACAAAAACATAAAAAAACATGGTTCGATATTATGTTTATAAAATTTAAAAATATGAGTTGCAAAAAATGATCTCTATAGTTAAAGAGCATGTTAAAAATTTTGATAAAAAACAATATGAATTATTTGTTTTAGGTGCAGATTTAGGTGGAACAAACACAAAAATTTCAGTCGCAGGACTCAATAAAAATAGTTTAGAACTAATTTTTTCATTATATTTTAAAACCTCTGATATAACTTCCTTTTCATCTATCTTATTAGAGTGTATAAATATAGCTAAATCGAAATTTGATATTGAAATTTTAAATGGATGTATAAGTGCTGCAGGAGTTGTGTCAGAAGATAAAAAATATGTTAGTCTTACAAATCAAATAATGACGGTAAATATCAATGAATTAATTATAAAAACAGGTTTAAAATCAATTTTATTAATAAATGATTTTGAAGCAGTTGGTTATGGTATAAATCTACTAAACTTTGAAAATGAAAAAGAAGTATACACAATTAGAAACAATTTAATAAACATTAATTCTAAGAAAACAAGAGCTGTAATTGGGGCAGGAACTGGCCTTGGGAAAAGTATTCTTGTTTATGACGAAGAACATAATTTTTATAATCCTATTTCTAGTGAAGGTGGACATTGTGATTTTCCGATATATAATGAATTTGATAGAGAGCTTGTAAATTATATAAAGAATAAAAGAAGTATTGTTAAGCCTTTAACATATGACGAATTATTATCTGGTCGTGGGATAGAAATAATTTATCAATTTTTAAAAGAAAAAAATCTAATGAAAATTACAAAATATACCAAAGAGATTGATATATCAAAGGATAAACCACCTCTTATTTCCAAATATAAGAATTTAGATGATACCTGTAAAAAAGTTTTAAGTATTTTTACAATTTTTTATGCAAGATGTGCTAAGAACTTTGTTTTAGACTCTTTAGCAACAGGTGGATTATTTTTAGCAGGTGGAATTGCTTCTAAAAATAAAGAAATTTTTAATTCAAAAGAGTTTTTTAATGAATTTGAAAATGTTTATCAGTATTCGTCGTTATTAAAAAAAATTCCATTGTTTGTCATCCTTGATGAAAATATTGGATTAAAAGGTGCTTGTTTTGCAGCAATGAAAAGATATAAAGGTTAAAAAGATGAGTAAAAACGCAGTTATAGATGAAATATACCATAAACACTTCAGGGTTGCAATATTTGGTTCTGCAAGAATAAAAGTTAATGAACCTGCTTATGATGAGGTCTATAAACTTGCCCATATGCTTGGTTCCCACAACATTGATGTTGTAACCGGTGGTGGTCCAGGTATTATGCAAGCAGCTTGTAAAGGTCATCAAGATGGAAGAAAATATAACAATTCTTATTCAATTGGTTTAAACATTGATATACCAGCTGAACAAAAGCCAAATCGTTATCTCGATATTAAAAAAGATTTTCATCGATTTTCTAAACGTCTTGATACTTTTATGGTATTATCAAATGCTGTTGTCGTTGCACCAGGTGGTGTTGGAACACTTCTTGAATTTACTTATGCTTGGCAGTTAATACAAGTTAAACATATTTGTAATATACCTGTTATTTTACTTGGTGATATGTGGAGAGAATTTTTAAAGTGGATTGAAAAACATCCTATTAAAAAAGGATTTATTGCAAAAAAAGATCTAATAAGAATTTTTATTGCAAAAGATAGTTTTGAAGCTTTTATAATAATTAAAAAATTTTTTGAAGGATATGAAGCGGGAGCCGATATTTGTTTTAATTTTAAAAAATATAAGGTTGAGATGGACAGTCTTTTAGATGGTGAAAAATTATGAAAAATAAAAAGATAATACCCGCGATTATCGCTAATTCTCAAAAAGAATTAGAAGAAAAAATAAATAAGGTAAAAGATTTTGTGGATATTATTCAATTAGATTTTATGGATGGGATTTTTGTTCCGAATAACTCTATTGATTTTGATTTTAAGATACCATTTTCAAAATGCAAATTTGAAGCACATCTTATGGTACAATATCCCCTGGAATGGATTGAAAAACATTTTAAGAAAGTTGATATGATTCTTGTTCATTTTGAATCAAGTAAAAATCTGAAAAAAATTATTGATACAGTGAGAGAAAAAAATAAACAAATAGGTCTCGTTTTAAATCCAGAAACTCCAATTGAATACATTGAAAAATACCTTGATGAAATCGATCAAGTTCTTATTATGACAGTTAACCCTGGTTTTTATGGTAGTCCATTCTTATATAAGATAATTGATAAAATTAAAAAGCTTAGAAAAAAATGTCCTGATCTAGATATAGAAGTTGATGGTGGTGTTACAGATAAAACAATAGAATCAGTATATGATGCAGGTGCAAATCTATTTGTATCTGGTTCATATATTATCAAGTCAGATAATGTTAAAAAAGCAGTAAGTGAGTTAGCAGGTATAATTAACAGGTGAAATAGTAAATAATGAAAAAAAGTAAATTAAAGCTTATTTAAATAGGAATTATTAAATAGTTTTAAATGATGAAACTTATAATAATACATATTTGAGGAGAGAAAAATATGGAGTTAATACATATTATTGATATAGTAGCGGGGCTTATACTATGCGTTAGTTTTCTAGATGCAGTACCCTCCTTAGCAAAATTTGCAAAATGGTTAGGCGGTTTTGATACAATAATCGGTTTAATATTGATTATATATGTTATTTGGCAGGGTATGTGGGATATATTTGGTATAATCGCAATATTTGCTGGATTAATCATGATAGTTGGAATTTTACCTGTTATCCCTGCAATAGGAAAATCTTTAGAGAAATTTGCTAAATGGTTAGGTGGATTCCAGGGAATAATTGGAATTATAGTCCTATTAGTAGGTATACTAGGTGTCCTAGGCATATTATAATTTTAAAATCTAATTTTTCTTTTTTTATTTTTATATTTTTTCCTTAGAGTTTAAAAACTAGTAAATGATATATTTTTTAAAAACACTAATCTGAGTGTGAACAGACTATGAATGAAGAAGATATAAAAGCATTTCTTGAAGATTTCAAAAAAGCAGAAATTGAGAAAAAAATGGACATGTGGTTTTTTGCATTAGACCAAGAAGCAATATGGGATGAAATAATGGATGAGATGTCAAAAATTGCTAGAATTCAAATGATGAAATCAGGTGTAAAAATATCAGCGGAAGGTGGGTAAAACAATGAATGAAAAAGATAAAAAAGATCTCATAGAAGAGTTTAAAGAAGCAGAGGGAGCTAAAAGACTTGATATGTGGGATTATGCTTGTTCGCAACAAGTTATATGGGAGAATATAATTGTAGAAATGCAAAAAATTGCTAGAGAACAAAATGTAGATAAAAAACTTGATAAAATGATGGATGAAGAGCTTAAAAAATCAAATGGATAAGTGTAAAAAGTTAAAATATTATTTTTTATAGTAACTATTATTTTGGAATTTTGCCATTCTTACATTTTTTCACGAAAGTAATATAAACTAGGCTCTTGACATAGTATATATTGTCAAATTATGACATGATTATATATAACAAATATGTTAAAGGTGTAGAAAATGAATAATATGACAAAAAAACTCCAAAAAATGGTGGGTCATAGAAAAAATACAGTTGTTATATCTAAACAAAAGGATTTTAAAAAATATAAAAAAAATAGAATAAGTTCTACAGAAAGTGATTATTCTTCAGGATGTTTTGATTATAATTAAAATTTGTTTTATATAATTTTATTTTTTTTAAAATTTATAATTAGAATAAAAAAGATATGGGGGATTTTATTTTTTTTCAACTCCACCCCATTTTGAAATAAATAATATTCCTAGTACTGCAACTATTGTAATAATAATTGCTACGATTACACCAATTAGTAGAGCATATTCATCATTAAATCCGCCTTCTTGCCAAAATCCGTATAATTTCATTGCTCCAATTATAATCTCTTTCCATATTAGAGCTATAATAAAACCAAATGCTCCTGCTATAGCTACTGCTATAGTTGTTTTTATCTCTTTTATAGTTACCATTTTTTATATCTCTCCATATTATCGTTGATTTAGTAAATTATGTTTTAATAATTAAAATCTTTCATTTTTTAAGATAATAGATAAAATTTAGAAATTTTTATTAGAAAAATAAAAGAAAGAAGGTGTTTATGGTTGAACTGGTATTGGTTCAATCCATTCCGGGCTATAAACAGTTAAAGTTGGGTCACCAAAGATTACTTGTACATTAGTAACATCATCAGTAGATGTACCATAGAGAGACATTTGATATTTTGAATCATCTACAAATTTTGCAGTAAAATCACGTTGGTGGTACCATACATATTTTGAAAATGCTTGTCCAATACTTGAACCAGTTGTCATCATATCTTTCATCCACCAGTCATCGAGTAAGTCTTCCTGTGGGCATAATCCAGTTCCTGCATTTCCAAACCAAAGTGCACTACCATGCTCAAGGTAAATTTCAGGTCCGAAATGCTGTCCTGTTGTACAACTCATCCAAATTTCAATTTCACTATGTGTGTTATTTAAAAGTTGATCTACCCATTTGTAGTGAATGATATCATATAAGTTTGGTTCTGCTGCATTATACCATGTAAAACCACCCCATCTAGGAGTTTTGGTTTGTGTATCATCATACATATAACCACGCCAGCTATCCCACCAGTCAAAATCATGTAAACTCTCATGTGTAAGTTCAGCATCTGGGAATGCTTCTGCAACATTTTCAAATTGAGCAGATATACCAGATCCACCAGTTCCATGTCCAGAATAATAGCTAACACTTGCTCCTACGTTAATTCTTGTAAGCCATCCATCAAATGTTGTATGACCTTCAAAAAATCTATCATGTGATGAGAAAGATTCTTTAATTTCTCTTGTTGAATAAACAGTATGTCTTTCACCGTCGTTTGTAGTCCATGTCCATCCATCAGGGAAGTTCATAAGTTGTGATGTTGTTACATGTCTACCAGGGTTTGCAAATATTATAGCAGGATAAAGTATATCTCTTGATATAAGCGCAGCATCAAGACCAGGTGTATCAAATGGGAATTGACCAGCATAGGAGCCAAGACCACACATTTGAGTAATTATAGGATGTCGTATTTCTGAATCTCGTGGTGAGACGAATAAATATACTTCTTGACCAGGTCCTGTTAAACCTTTATCTGTAACCCAGTTATATAATTCATCATGTATTGTCCCCCACCATCTTAAATCATTATCTAAACCTAATGGTGGAAATTCACCACTTAGAAATGTTTTAATTAAATCTATTAGATTAGGAATTGGTTCATTCATCTTATAAGTATGACCCTGAGCTCTATTACCATGATACCAGCCACCAGAATATTCTCTATAAGCTGTTGCTTTATCATTTATATTAAATACAGTTGGAACTTCACCAATGTCTAAGACATTAGATCCATGATATGCAGCTATTAAACCAGCTGGAGCAAAAAATCCATCTTCTGTACCAAAAGAAGTTATTGTAATAACATTATCAGAAGTAGCTACAGATGGTTGAATTTCCCCTGAATATGATTTTACAGCATCTATCACCTTTTGCATTGTATTAATTTCTGTAACTGTACCAGTTGGAGTTGCACTACTTATATCATTTATATTAACAAATAATATATTTTTTACACCAAGTTGATTAAGAACATTTTGTGTTTCAGTTGGAACTGAATTCTCGGTCACATATAAAAGTGGGGCATGGATTTGTGAAGCAAGAACCGCTGCATTAGCAGCTGATAAACCTGCATTAATTCTTTGTGAATTATGTTCTCGAATTTCAGCTGTTATATGATAAGGTATAGAATCACTAGTTTTTTCTTCACCATATTTATAATGTGGAGTTACAATAACTGTCCACTTCCCTTCAGAAGGATAATGAAGATTTATTGAATGTTCAGTGCTATATGTTGGTTCCCATCTTCGCCATTCTTCAAATCCATTATGATGATCTCCATTCCAATAATGAATTGGATTTATTGGTCCACCATTCCAACTAGGTACTATTGGTCGTCTTACAACTCCTTCTGGATCAACTAGAAATACTTCAAGATAACTTGGATCAGATGTTGTAACAGTTACATAGATACTGGAATCCGAGTTATCAACATTTAATGTATAACGATCGCAGGAGTATTTTGTGACTTCGAAAGTATCAAAACCTGTTGTTCCATCAGTAAAAGGCCAGTATAAACCAGGTAATCCTAATGGGAAATAGATATTAGTATTATCCCCTGGAGTATCATATGGATGTGGCCAGTCCTCAAAGGTACTTAATTCATATCTCATAGACATTAATCCAACTGGAGGGCAATCTGCACCTTTGGCATAAATAGTCATAGAACCCCATTCTTTTCCACACCACATTTGTATTGAATTATAACCTGAAAAAGAACTAAATCGACTATCACCAGGTTCAGCTATTGTTTTATCTGTTTTCATATTTAATGTTGCCTCTCTATCAATATCCAAAACTCCTGTAACATCTTTAAATGAACTACCATCAACTGCTAAAACAGCTGTATCAGATGATTTCCATCCATTTAATGCTATATCTGCAGCAGCTTTTATTGGGTTATTATCCACTTTAAAAACATTAGTAGTGAAACCATGGTGAGATAAATATTCATCCCAGTCATCAAGAAGGTATTGTGTTGTATCATCCGCTACTCCAAACCAAGAAGTAACTGAATCATCACCAGTATAAACAACAGGTGAAACATATTGATTTCCACCTTCTTTATAAACTGCAGCTGGAACAGCTGCGAGAAATGCATATTCATCTTCATTACTATCTGGATTATTTGTTATCTCAAATGTTTGAGCAACTGGTATAATTTCAGTTTGTGGAATTGCTCCTTGTGGAGATTGTGCTGAACCTCCTACTGATAATGACATTTCATAGGCACCAGATCCATATAAAAAATAATTATCTGGCCATTTAGAAGTATCCCATCCAGGCCACATAGAAATTTTAAATTTCCAAGTACCAGATACATCTGCTGGATATTCAAGTGAGTCTGCACCATAGTACATTTCATAATGTACTAGTTGTCCCGAAGGGTTATATAGATGTATATCAAAATCACCTTCTTTTTTTTCTACAGGCTCAACAGTTATAAATATACCTTGTCCACTATTTACATTAAAACTATACCAATCTTCTTGATCATTATAACTCATATAACCACTATATTCACCAGGTGTTATCGGTGTTGAAACGTCAATATTATCACCTGCATCTATACCTTCTCCTACATCATTTTGTCCTGAAAGCGATATTGTTAAAGTATAATCCCCTGTAGTTGCACCAGGGTTAGTATAAATGTGAGCAAAATATTTACCAGTGATATCTGCTATATAATTTTGACCAACAATATTTCCTTTTGTATCTGCAAGTTCTATACTAAAATCATTACTTGTACTAATAGATGCTTGAATGTTTTGTCCTTCACAAGCAGTAAATGTGAACCAATCTTCTTCATCTCCATCACTTGGATCAAGAGTACCTAATCTACCTCTACCAGGAACAGTTTGATCAATTGGTTCACCAATATATACTGGAAGTGAACGAGGTATTATATCACCTGAATCAGTATTATAACCAATATCATTTTGTCCAGTTTCAAGTGATAAATCATCAGTTCTTAGATAATATGTATCCAGTAATGCTTTTTCATTATCATTAAAGGAACTAATACCAAAATTTGGATTAGATGAGTCCATATTATTGAAAATTCTACTCATAACTCCGGTTATATTTTGTAAATTAATTGCTCCAGTTGAGGGTAAAATCATCGCACTACTTAAAAGAATCGTTGTAAAAACAACTGTTACTAGCTTATATTTTTTCAAATTCATGTATTTCTTCAACCTCCGCTACTAAAATATTAAAAAATATTAACGAATGTTAACATAAAAACTTTTTGCCTATTTTAGTTTAAAAAAAGTTATACAATAATAAAAAAAAAAGAAAAAAATATTGTTTTATAACCCTGTTACAAAGAACAAGAGTAATTTTGCCGATGCTTGTTCAACTGCTGTATCAGCAGTAACTGTTATATCGATATTACCAAATCCTAACATTAAACCAGTTTTTACCGTTATTGAGTCGCCAGGATCAAGAGTTTCTGTTCCGGATTTTTCTCCACCTAGGAAAACAGTGCCTTCTGATACAATACTCCATTCAAAGTTTTCAGCAGTTGCATCGCCAATATTTTTAATAGTGGCGCTAACACCGATTCCACCTGATATAGATTCAATTACGATCTCTGGTTGAGGTTCTACTCCGCCGGCTAAGGGGTTAAAGTAAATATCATAATTTCCATCTCTATTGTCTGTGAAAACAATTCCACTTTGACTTATACCAACAGCACCTTTTTCACCTATTACAGTTCCATCAACATCATTTATTTGTACAGCTTCACCCCATGAAGCTCCAGCGTCTTCTGATGTTTTGAGGTATAAATTACCATTTTTTACATAAGCACAAAATACATTATCTCCAGACATATGGACTGCAGGAGCACTCGCACCAGTTTCTACAGTAGATACTTGCCAGCTAAAACCAGGATCATATGTACCAGCATCACATGTACTATAACTACATTTTACAGATCCATCTTGTACATAAACAACAGCTACTTTATTTCCACTACCAGCTACATCAGGATCTGATCCATCACTAAGATATTCTCCAGGATATTGTTCAATATCTGCATATTTATCCATACCATGTTGCATTTCTCCATTGGTTAAAAGATCTTCATCGTTAACAGTTGATTTTATTGTAATTTTATCTTCCGTTTCACAAACAATAAATATTCTATTTGAATTTTTATCCATCTCTAATTCAGCTGCAGGAGCAGATTCATGTTCAGATTGCCCATCATAGTAAAATCCTCCCATAACTGGAGGATGCTCAAATTCTGGATAAGTAAAGTATCCAAGTCCAAATATTTGTGTCATTCCATAACCATCTTCAGTTGTAAGTGATAAGTAGAAGGTTTCCGTACATATATTTGCATTATAATTATAACCTGTTGAATCTTGTCCTGATATTCCATACCAAGATGCTTCTTCAGCATTTGCTATATCTCCAGGTATAAAAGACATTTCATTGTTATACAATTCCGCATAAGGATCAACCATAGTTAGAAATAGAACATCATCCTGAGCACCATAACAAATATCTGGATATTGTAATGTACCAGAACCATCTGTAAAATCATAAGAGTCAAATATAAATTGTATTACCCATGATTCCCCACCATCATCAGAATACACTACAGGTATCACCTGGGAAAAAATATCATTATATTGTTCATAAACAACAACAATTTGATCATGATCATTTTCTGTTATTCTTGGATGATAATCATTCTCACCATTATCTGAGATTAGAATGTTACCCTCTAAACCTGTTTGACCAATAATATTCTTTTTAATAGGTTTAATAGTTTGTTTTAACGCATTTGATAGATTTATGTTTGGTTGTTCATCAGCCTCATTTCCGATTACTATTGCAGTAAAACTACTTAAAATTAAAAGTGTTACTACAATACTTATCAATTTTTTCATTTTTTTACCTCCACCTAACAAATTATATAAACTTTAACAGATGTTAATTTATATATTTTGCGGTGTATTATTTAATAAAACTATATTAATTCTTGAATTTTTTTATTTAAAGGTAAGTAATATCACCACAAATTATTCTTTTTTCACCTTCTTTAGTTTTAATTAATAATGAACCATCGTTATCAACATTTATAACCTCCCCATATAAAAAAGCATTTTCATAAATAACTTTTATATTCTTTCCAATAATTTTGGCATATTTAAGCCATGAGTCCTTTATATAACTTAATTTTCCAATTTTAATATAATTATAGTTTTTGTCAAAATTATTTAAGATATCCGCCAAAAGTTCAACTATTGAATATTTCATATCGGTTTCAATTTTAAAAGATGTGGCTATATCGTTTAACTCATTTTTAAGTTCATTATTTACATTAATACCTATTCCTATAACTACAAAATTAATCCTGTCCATCTCTGCATCAAATTCAGTAAGAATACCACATATTTTTTTTCCCCCAACTAAAATATCATTTGGCCATTTAATTACTACTGATTTTGAATTAATACGTTTTGTAATAGCTTCAATTATAGATATAGATGCCACCATTGTAATAATCATTGCATTCTGCGGATGAATTCTAGGATATAATATTATCGAAAACCATAAACCACCTTCTGGTGAAGACCAAGTTCTATTTTTACGACCTCTACCTTTTTTCTGTTTACCTGCAATAATAACACAGCCTTCTGATATACCATCTTTTGCAAGTTTTTTTGCAAAAATATTAGTTGAGTCTATATTTCCTAAATAAATTATTTCTTTACCAATAATTTTAGTATTTAAATAAGCCGACATTTCTTCAAATCTTGGGATATCTGGCCGGGATACAAGGCGGTAACCTCGTTTTTTCACTGACTCGATATTATAACCATAATTTCTTAAAATTTTAATTTGTTTCCATATCGCAGTTCTTGATACATTTAGCTGCATAGCAAGATTTTCACCAGACACAAAATCTTTTTTGTTTAATAGTTCTAAAATTTTTTCTCTCATTTTTTTAAAATTGGAAAAAAATTAGATGTCAATTTCATTTGCATATGATACTTTTGGTGTAATACCAGTTGCAATAACTGCAGCAACTATGGCTTTAACTAAATCAGCTGCAAGGAAAGGTAAAACACACATTGTTAGTAACTCTGTGACATTAAGAATAGCTCCTGTGTAAATATAAAAATAAATTAAACCTGGGAGATAAATTAGTACAAAGATAGAAAAAAACATCAATAACATCATACTTAAAAACTTCCTAGACTTGAGATATCTATCAACGATGAATCCAATAAAAAATGCTGCTAATATAAAACCAATTAGGTATCCACCAGTTGGACCAAATATATATCCAAAACCGTAATTAAATCCTGCAAACCAAGGTACACCTGCCGCACCAATTCCGACATACATTAATTGACTAATTCCACCCCAAGTTCCCATTATAACACCAGCTAATATTACTCCAAAAACTTGACCGGTAACTGGAACTGGAGTACCAGGTATATAAAATCTAAATTGTGCTAATAAACCTGTAAAACAAGCAAAGCTTAATGACAAGATTAGTTTATATAAAAGATTTAATTCATATCTCCATTTAAAAAAATTTAAATTAATATTTTTGTATTTTTCAATATATAGATTTACTTCCATTAATCTAACCTCAATTGTTAACTATAACGGCGCGCATAGTTAACTATTTATTTATATCTTTCGCTAAAGTTTATAACACAAATGTTATTAATAGAAAATGAAAAAATGAAATATGAAACATTAAAAATCGAGACAAAAAATAAAATTGTATATATAACATTGAATAGACCCGCGAGGCTAAACTCGTTTGATATAAAACTTGGAAATGAACTTTATAACGCCTTAAAAAAAATTAGAAAAGATAACAATATAAGAGCAGTTGTTATGAAAGGAACTGGAAAAGGATTCTGTGGAGGCGGAGATATTAAAGAAATGTATGATGCAGAAAATAAGACAGAGTTTTTAAGAGAATTAACCAAGTCAATCCATAAATGTGTAATAGAAATGAGGACTATGGAAAAACCTATTATCGCAGCAATAAACGGATATGCATTTGGTGCTGGGCTTTCCATTGCACTTGCTTGTGATATAATAATTGCCTCAAAAAATGCAAAATTCGGAACAGCATTTATTGGTATTGGTTTAGCTCCAGGATGTGGAACCCAATTTTTTACTAATATTGTTGGTTATCAAAGAGCATGTGAATATATACTTACAGCAAAAATTTTTTCAGCCGAAAAAGCTCTTGAGCTTGGTTTAATAAATTCAGTTGTGGAACCAAATAAACTTGATTTTGTAATAGAAGAATTTGCATTAAAATTTATATCTCTTCCACCTATTGCAATCGGTAAAGCTAAAATGCTAATAAATAAAAGTCTTGAAAATTCTATGATTGATCACTTAGAACTTGAGAGTTTAACTGCATCTAAATCAGCTTGTAGTGGTGATTTCATTGAAGGAGTTACAGCTTTTGTTGAAAAAAGAAAACCGGTTTTCAAAGGAAGATAAACTTTATCGGCAGATGTTCAAAAAACTTTAGAAAGCTTTATTTATTTCCCTAACATCGTCAAAAAGGAAGAAAATTATAGGGAGAATTAGATGAAATACAAAAAAATTGATGTTTCTAAAAAAAATAATATTACCACTATATTTCTTAATAGACCAAATGTTCATAATTCAATGGATGAACAACTGATAAAAGAACTTACAGAGTGTTTTAAAGAACTTAATAAAGAAAAAAATACTCGAATCATTGTATTAACAGGTAAAGGAAAATCATTTTGTGCCGGTGCAGATTTAAATTGGATGAAGAGTATGGTAAATTATTCCAAATCAGAAAATATCGAAGATAGCAATATATTACTTGAGTTATACGATACAATTTACAACTGTTCAAAACCAGTAATTGCACGAATAAATGGTCATGCTTTTGGAGGCGGAATAGGATTATTTGCAGTTTGTGATATAACAATTGCAAAAAATGACTGCAAATTTGCATTTTCTGAAGTAAAACTTGGGATAATCCCTGCAGTAATTTCAAAATATATTTCAAAAAGAATTAACTTTTCCGATATGAAAAGATTATTTATCACAGGTGAAAGATTTGACTCAAATTATGCAAAAGATATTGGTTTAATTGATATTGTTGTACCCAAAAATGAGCTTGATGTACATGTTAAAAAATATATAGATATTCTTTTTAATTCCGGACCAAATGCAATATTTGAAGTAAAAAAACTTATAAATGCTTGCGAAACAATGGATAATGAAAGATATAAAAAATTTACTGTAGAAAAAATTGCAGAACTTCGAGTTTCAGAAGAAGGTCAAGAAGGTATTAATGCATTTCTAAACAAGAGAAAAAGTAAGTGGAGTGAATAAATAAATGCTTAAGAAAGTTTTAGTTGCTAATCGTGGAGAAATTGCAGTTAGAATAATTAAAGCTTGCCAAGAACTAGGTATAAACACCGTTGCAATTTATTCAGATGTAGATAAAAAAGCACCTCATGTACAACTTGCTGATGAAACTATTTCCATTGGAGATCCTACACCCCTTCAAAGTTATCTAAATATTCCAAAAATAATTAAGCTAGCTCATGAAGTTGGAGCAGAAGCAATTCATCCAGGTTATGGTTTTCTAGCTGAAAACCCAGATTTTGCTAATTCATGTAATGATATTGGTATAAAATTTATAGGTCCATCTTTTAAAGTAATTAGTTTAATGGGTGATAAAATTGAAGCGAAAAAAATAATGGAGAAAGCAGGTGTTCCAGTAATCCCTGGTTATCATGGTGATAAACAAGATAATAAGTCCCTAATAGAAGAAGGAAAAAAAATTGGTTTTCCGTTACTTGTAAAAGCTGCTGCTGGCGGTGGTGGTAAAGGGATGCGGATAGTCCATTCTGAAGACAAACTAAACGAAGCTATAGACAGTTCCAAACGTGAATCAAAATCTGCTTTTGGTGATGATACAGTATTTCTTGAAAAATATCTTGATAAACCAAGGCACGTTGAATTTCAAATACTAGGAGATGAACATGGAAATATTATACATCTTTTTGAACGTGAATGTAGTATACAAAGACGTCACCAAAAAATAATTGAAGAAACACCTTCACCAGTGATGAATACAAAACTACGAAAAAAAATGGGCGAATCAGCAGTTGCTGCTGCAAAAGCAGTAGGTTATACTAACGCCGGTACTGTTGAGTTTATGATTGATAAAAATTTAAATTTCTACTTTATGGAAATGAATACACGTTTACAAGTAGAACATCCAATTACAGAAATGACGACAGGGATTGATCTAGCAAAATGGCAACTAAAAATTGCTAGTGGTGAAAAACTTACAATAAAACAAGAAGATTTAATACAACGTGGACACGCAATTGAATGTCGAATTTATGCTGAAGATGCAAATAAGGGTTTCCTACCGAGCATAGGTACACTTGAAAGAGTTGAAGCTCCAACAGGTCCAAATATACGCGACGATAGCGGAATTTATACAGGTATGAAAATAACACCTTACTATGATCCAATGCTAGCGAAAATAATCACATATGCAGAAAATCGTGAAGAAAATATAAATAAGATGATCTGGGCACTCTCCCATTATATTATAATGGGAGTTACAACAAATATTTCTTTCTTGAAAAACGTATTAGAACATGAAGAATTCAAAAAAGGAAACATTACAACTCATTTTATAGATAATTATTTTAAAGATCAAATTGAAGTAAAAGATAAACTCCCAGTTGATGCAATAATTGCACTTGCAGTTTATGACAGTTTACATAAAAAAACTCAAGAAATTGTGCGTTATAAAGAAGCTGATCCTCATAATCCATGGAAACATGTTGGTCGTTGGCGTGTTAGTGGGCAGGAGGAAAAATAATATGTTTATTAACTATGAACATGAAAACTACGTTTATAATGTTACTATTCAGCATCTTGATAATTATTTTTATATTACATATAATAACACAGAGTATAAAGTTGAGGCAGAAGAAATAAGACCAGGGCAACTTAAAATAAAAATTGGTGATAGAATAATAAAAGCAATCATAACCGAGGGAAAAAAAGAAAAATATGTTTTTGCTGATGGAAATGTATACAAAATTAAACAAATTGAGCTAACAGGTATAAAAAAACTAAAAAAGGAAGAACAAGGTGATCTTACATCCCCGATTTCTGGTAAAGTTGTAAAAGTAAAGGTTAAAAAAAACAGTATAGTAAAAAAAGGCGATGTTTTAATGGTAATCGAAGCTATGAAAATGGAATATTTAATTTGTGCCCCATATAACGGACTGATCAAAAAAGTAAATTTTAAGGAAAATGAACAAATTGAAATTGGGGAAAATGCTGTAGAACTTGAAAAGAGATAAATTGGAGGAATAATTTTATGGATATTATAGAAAGTAACATTGATACAACAGAGAAAGATTATAAAGAAAATTATAAACATTATGAATTACTAATTAAAGATCTAAAAGATAAAATTTATTTGGCGCAAAAGGGAGGAGGAGAAGAAAAAATTAAGCTTCATAAAAACCGTAATAAAATGCTTGCTCGTGAGCGGATTGAAGCACTTCTTGATCCTGATACACCTTTTATTGAATTTAATACACTTGCAGCATATGGCATGTATGAAAATAAAGCCCCATGTGCTGGTATTGTTACAGGTATTGGTTTGATCCATGGTCGAGAGGTTGTAATCGTTGCTAACGATGCAACAGTTACTGGTGGAACCTATTATCCAATGACGGTTAAAAAACATCTTCGTGCTCAAGAAATTGCATTGGAAAATAATTTACCTTGTATTTATCTTGTAGATAGTGGAGGAGCTTTTCTACCAAAGCAAGATGAAGTATTCCCAGATAGAGAACATTTTGGTCGAATTTTTTATAATCAAGCAGTAATGAGTTCTAAGGGTATTCCTCAGATATCTGCAGTAATGGGATCTTGTACCGCAGGAGGTGCTTATGTTCCTGCTATGTCAGATGAAACCATTATAGTAAAGAGTACAGGAACCATTTTTCTAGGTGGACCACCATTAGTTAAAGCTGCTACTGGAGAAGAAGTTAGTGCAGAAGATCTTGGTGGTGCTAATGTACACTGCCGTGAAAGTGGAGTTTCTGACCATTATGCTCATGATGACAATGAAGCAATAAATCTTACCAGAAACATTGTTGAGAATTTAAATCGTCCTCAAAAAACTCATTTAGATGTATGTAAGCCTGAAGAACCAGCTTATGAAATCAAAGATATTTATGGTATAATACCAAAGGATTCGCGAAAACCTTTTGAAATACGTGAAATTATTGCTCGGATTGTTGATGGGTCTAAATTCCATGAATTTAAGGAATTATACGGTCAGACTATTGTTTGTGGGTTTGCACGAATATTAGGTTATCCCGTTGGTATTCTTGCAAATAACGGAGTTTTATTTAGCGAGTCAGCATTAAAAGGTACACATTTTATTGAAATGTGCTGTCAACGTAAAATACCAATTGTATTTTTACAAAATATTACAGGTTTTATGGTTGGTCGTAAATATGAAGCAGGAGGGATAGCAAAAGATGGTGCTAAAATGGTCAGTGCGGTTGCAACTTCAAATGTACCAAAATTTACTGTAATTATTGCAGGTAGTTTTGGCGCTGGTAATTATGGGATGTGCGGTCGTGCATATCAACCACGTCAGCTTTGGATGTGGCCTAATGCTCGCATAAGTGTTATGGGAGGTGAACAAGCAGCAGGTGTTCTCCTTACTGTAAAACGTGATCAACTTTGGAGAAAAGGAAAAGAGCTTTCTAAAGAAGAAGAAAAAGCTATTACTGATCCAATTATTAAAAAATATGAAACTGAAGGAAGTCCTTATTATAGTACTGCCAGAATTTGGGATGATGGAGTTATAGATCCTATCGATACAAGACTTGTTCTAGGTCTTGGAATTTCTGCTGCTTTAAATGCACCAATTACTAATTGGAAACCTGGTGTTTTTAGGATGTAAATTAAGATTAATTTTTTCTAAGATTTCTCCTTAGAATTTTACCAGATATTGTCTTTGGTAGTTCATCAACGTATTCAATTATACGTGGGTATTTATATGGTGCAGTAGTTTTTTTAACATGTTCTTGAAGTTCTTTTGTTAGGGTATCAGATGACTTAAAACCTTTTGTAAGGACAATAACTGCTTTGACAACAATACCTCTAATACCTTTTGGATCTTTTGTACCTACAACTGCACATTCTGCAACAGCAGGATGCTCTATAAGTGCTGATTCTATTTCAAAAGGACCGATACGATAACCAGATGATTTAATGACATCATCATCACGACTAACAAACCAAAAATAACCATCTTCATCTTTGTAACCTCGATCACCAGTATAATAAAAATTACCACGAAATGCTTTTTTCATCATATTTTTATCTTTCCAATATTCTTTAAAAAGACCGGGTGGTCTTATATTTTTATCTATATATATCGCTATATTACCTTCCTCATTTAATCCAACTTCTTTTCCCATATCATCTACAATTCTTACATCATGACCGGGTGTAGGTTTTCCAACTGAACCATATTTAATTGGCATAAAAGGATAATTAGATAACACACAAACTGTTTCTGTTTGACCATAAAAATCATATATGTCAAGACCAAAAGCTTTCTTCCAAACACGAATTACCTCTGGATTAAGTGGTTCGCCAGCACTCATACAATGACGTAGTTTAAGATCATACTTTGAAAGATCCAGCTGGATCAGCATACGGTAAACAGTTGGTGGAGCACAAAAAGAAGTTACACCATATTTTTCCATTGCTTGTAACAAACCATCTGCATCAAAACGACCTGGTGTTTCCCACTGAATAATAGCAGCTCCAACTATCATTTGACCAAAAAGTTTACCCCACGCAGCTTTAGCCCAACCTGTATCAGATACAGTCCAATGAAGATCTTTATCTGTTAAGGCTTGTGCAAATTTTGCTGTAACCTCATGACCCAAAGGATAAGAATGAGTATGAAGAACCATTTTTGGATGACCTGTCGTTCCAGATGTAAAATAAATAAGCATCGGATCAGTTGAAAGAGTTTTAAAAGCATCTTCCTCAGATAACTCTTCAGATGATTCATTCATTTCTTCATCATAATTATACCAACCTGTCCGTTTACCATCTACAAGCATAATATGTTTTAATGTTGGACATTTAACTTTAACAGATTCAACAATATCTGCATGATCCATGTCGGTTAAAACCATAATAGCTTCTGAGTTATTGATACGGTATTCAATATCTTTAGCAGTAAGGAGAACTGTACCAGGTATCGCTACAACACCTAATTTAAACATTCCAATAAGTGATATATACCACTCAGGGATACTCTGTAGTATTACAAGAATTCTATCTCCTTTTTTTACACCAATTTTTAATAAAAAATTTGTAAATTTATTAGAAGTACGACTTAAATCATAAAAAGTATGATAACGATCATGTTTACCTGTTCTATCAATTGAAATTAATGCAAGTTTTGTTCTATCTTCTGCCCACTTATCAACAACATCAAATCCAAAATTATAGTATTTTGGAATTTCCCATCTAAAATTTTTATAAAGCTTCTCGTAAGAATTGTTAAATTTTTTTTCAACCATGCATCCGTTCTTATAAAAAAATCTTTTATAAACCTAATTGTCTTGAAATTACCATGCGTTGTACCTCTGATGTTCCTTCACCAATGGCACATAATTTTATATCACGATAATATCGTTCTAAAGGATACTCTCTCATATAACCATTCCCACCATAGATTTGGATAGCTTTTATAGCTGTACGCATGGCAATTTCAGAAGCAAACAATTTAGCCATTGAAGCCTCCTTTGTAAATCTAACATTTTGATCTTCTAAATATGCAGCACGATAAACAAGTAATCTAGCTGCATCAATCTCAGTAGCCATATCTGCAAGCATCCATTGAATAGCCTGATTTTTACCAATAGGTTTACCAAATTGTTGACGTTTTTTTGCATATTCTAAAGCATCTTCAAAAGCACCACGCGCGATGCCTACACTCATAGCACCAACCGCTGTACGACCACGATCAAGAATATTCATCGCACCAATAAATCCCATACCCATCTCACCAAGTAAATTTTCTTTTGGAATTCTACAGTTATCAAATATTAATTCAGCTGTGTGACTTCCTCTTAAACCAACTTTATCCTCAATTTGACCAACATTAAAACCTGGAGTATCTTTCTCAACAATAAAAGCACTAATACCTCTTGCTCCTTTTGATTTATCAGTCATAGCCATAACAGTTGTAACCTTAGCTATATCACCACTAGTAATGAATTGCTTAGTTCCATTAATAACCCATTCATTTCCTTTAAGAATTGCAGTTGTATGAGTAGCTGAGGCATCTGAACCTGCATTTGGTTCAGTAAGAGCCCAAGCAGCAAATTCTTCCCCTTTAGTAAGAAATGGTAAATATTTTTTTCTTTGATCTTCAGTTCCTTTTTCATAGATATGACCAAGACCTAAAGAATTATGCGCCTCTACATTCAAACCTGTTGAACCACATAATCGTGATATCTCCTCAAGAGCAATCATGTAACTTATTCTATCGATACCAGCTCCACCATATTTCTGAGGCACAGTCATACCCATTAGACCAATCTTACCCATTTTTTTATAAAGATCTTTTGGAAAATATTCTTCTTTATCTATTTTTGAAGCGATTGGCTTAATTTCTTTATCACAAAATTCTCTAACTGTTTTTTGGAAAAATTTTTGTTCATCTGTAAGTGAGAAATCCAATAATAACACCACTTCCCCTGATATCTTTTTCCTCTAAAAAACTTTGTATAATTTTTATCAAAAATGTCGAAAGAAATTTATTTTAAAACTTTACCAGTTTCAATATACCACAAATATAAATCTAATTCTGCAAGTGTAAGATCTGTCTTTTCGGCAATTCTTTTAAGAATTTTTTCAATAACTATATATTTATTTTTTGTTATTGTTTTGGGTTTTTTTATGATTTTATATTTTACTAATAAATCGATTATATGAAAATCAATTATCGCATAGTCATCAAAACCAATATTTCGTAAGAAGTGACTGCTTTCTTTGTAACCAATTCCTTTAACATTATTAACTATCCATTCTCTAATTGATTGTTTATCATAAAAATTAATTACTTTATTTAACTTCTCTTTGCATTCTTTTGACTTAATTATATAATTTGCTCTTGCATTTGGAAAACGATGACCATATTTTTTTAGATTTTGCGCTATTTCTTCTTTTGAATCTGTTAAGAAACATTCTCCAATATTTTCTTGTATTTTAATGCTTTTCTCAGCATTGAAATTAGCTGTTAATAGACAAAAGCATAATTCATTAAATAATTCATTATTTGATTTTTTGTTTATTTTTTTAAATTCTTGTATTCTATTTTTTATAGTAATTTTAATATTTGTATTCTTTAGTTCCTCAATTTTTTGTATTAATTTTTTCATGATTTTATCTGTGTATAATACTTAATTTAATAATTTTTTATATTTGAATAAAGGGGAGGGGGGTGTATTTTATGGGGATTCTTTCTCAAAAAATGATTTGAGGAAAGGAGGAAAGGATGGGATATTAAAAATTGAATTCCCCACTGTTACACCCCTTCTTCATTTTGATTGAATTTGTAATATTTTTTAATCGCCCCATACTTAATTCTTTATAATACTATTGTAACATATAAGCTATAGTTAACAATTGTTAATATATTATAACTATTTAAAACTTTTGGTTTGGTATATTTTTTATGAAACAAAACTAACAATTTTATTGTATTTAGAAAATACAAAAAAATTCTCCTGTAAAAATAAAAAATAAACAATCGTTAATTTTAAGTACAACAAAATCAATTACCCTTTATGAGAAGAACCACTTGCGAATACATGATGTGGAATGGATTACCGGTAATAAGAAAAGAAATTGCTGAAAGTATGATTGAAAATTTTGGATTAAGTCAAAAAGAAACCGCTGAAAAACTAGGTATAACCCCTGCAGCAGTATGCCAATATCTATCCAAAAAACGCGGAAAATCAGATATTGTAGATGAAATGATATTAAGTGAAATCAAACTATCCGCAAAAAATATAATTGAGAATGGTAACAGCCAAATAATCTCAGAAACCTGCAGGATATGTAAATTAATTAGACAAAGTGCAGAGTTAGAGTTAATTTGTCCGGGATGCGACGAATAGATGGGATGCTAAAAAGCAATATCCTCTTTACATAGGTGAAAAACTTTTATCATATGGTGCGGTCTATATGTCATCTTAGCTTTTCTTAAACCAGGTATGTTCATATCAGATTCTCGATTGATAAACCTAACATTTTTTTGTAAAATATTTGCTGTCTCCTGATTTATTAATTTGTATATACCATCATAATCTGGAGAGCCTTTTTCATAATGAACAACAGCCGTATTAAAATTATATTTTTCAAATACAGAAATTGCTTCAATAGTACTATTAATTCTTATAGCTAAACCGTTTAATTCTAATTTAAAAAAATTATCCATTGAAAAAAGTATCGCCTTTCTTTCATTATCAAGAAATGGATCAGACTTGCAATCCTTCCAAAGACACCATCGTTTTAAAAATTCTTTTATCTCCTTAAAATTATTATTTGATATTTTTTCCACTGTGTATTCATAATTTTTTTTAAACTTATTCAGTCTATTACGAATTTTACTATATTTTGAACCTGCCAATTCAACTAAATCAGAAGCAAGATAAACATAATCAAAAAAACCTCTATGTTCCATAAAGTTATTAATAGGATAATTTTTTTCCATCCAATTTTTTTTATCAGAAGTTATCATACCAAAAGGATACTCACAACTTTGAGTTTTAGCAAGATTTAACACTTTATCAAAAACTTCTTTTTTATTTTCACCAATTGGTGGTCTAAATCTTATTATACCATCAATTTCAGAAAAAAGTATGATATTTTCATCTAAATTGATATAATGAAAATTTGCATAATCCATCCAGCTTATAATAGTTGTAAAGATATAATCACTATGAACGGGGGGAAATTTTTTATATAATTTATCAAAAATTGGTTTATCTTCTATAGTTAATCTTTCAAAATCTTTTAAAGTTAGCATTATTATTCCTCATATTTAAATGGAATATAATTCTTCATTTCTTTAAATCCTATCTTTTTATAAAATTCTTCTTGATTGGGCTCAGATATAAGAGCAATCCAATTGATACCCTTTGATTTGCAATAATCAACTAATATTTTAGTAAGTTTTTTTCCTAAACCCTTTTTTCTGTATTCTGGTAAAATTACTAAATCTTGGATATATCCATCTGAAATACCATCAGATAAAACTCTACCCATACCAACAGCTTTTTTTGTTTTTTTATCAACAACTACCGCAAAACAAAAACTATCTTTTATTATAAATTTTATAACTGATTTATCATAGCTTTCTTTCCACCAACCACCAACTTTGTATAATTCTACTATATCATCTTCAGACCATTTTTTCACAAATTTTATTTCTACATCTACATCTTTCATATAATTTCCAAACAAATTTTTTATTCAAAATAACATATATTATATAATATGGTTTTCTAAAAAATTGTAAGAAACCTATAAATTAAACTAAAATATTACTTTTATGGGAGTTCCTGCTTGATATGAGTAAAAAAAATAGTATTCTTTCGTTAATGATACAAGACCATAAAAAAATTGAAAATTTATTAAATAAATTAGATGAAAAAAACAAAGATGTGTATAATGAGATGAAAAAAGCATTTATTAAATTTGAATGGCAGCTTGAAAAACATATTTTTACAGAAGAAAAAGCAATTTTTACAGACTATAAACCAGAAGATGTTAATATAGGATATAATATGTTACCTGAACTAATATCTCAACATAATTATATAGTAAATACTCTCAACAATTGGAGAGAGGAGATTCGTAAAAAAAATATGATTACCGATGTTTATTCTTTAAAAGAGTTTCTTATGAAACATAAAAAATTTGAAGAGGAAAAAGTTTATCCAAAACTTGAAGCATCACTTAGTAATACAGAAAAAAAGCATATTATAGCAAAAATTAATGAAATTATATAAAAAGGAGTTTTAATGAAAAATATTTTTAAATGTGAAATATGTGGAAAAACACTAGAAGGTAAGCAAAGTGGTTTACCAAAATGTTGTGGTAAAACTATGAAACAACTACCATTAGATGTATGTATACAACCAGCTCATCCTGAAAATTCACGTCCTATGAAAAGTGAAGAACCTTGTGATGATGGTAGAGCTGGGTAAAATCTAATATTTATTTTTTCTTTACTTATTTTATAGCTCTTCTTTCAGGTATAGACTCTGGTTGTTTATTACCATCTTTTATTTCTTGTGAAACATAAAGAGCGCAAAAACATACTCCAAATTCTTTTAAATCATGATCTCTATAATAACATGGACATATTATATCTAAATCTTCATCTTTATTACCTGTAGCAAGCCTACAAGGACAAGCCCAGTAACCATATCGTTGTTGATTTATTAAAAGACTTTTAATCAGATTTTTTGTAAACTCAATATCAGGGTTTAAATGATAACCGTGTAATTCTGCATATTTATTTAATCTTTTATAAACTTGAACAATAGTTTTTTCTGAAATATCACTCATTTACCAATTGCCTCTTTAATTTTATCTTCTTTAAAACCAACTATGCATTTTTGATTATTTATTATAAGAGTTGGAAAGGAAAGATTAGAATTCCATTTTTTTATTTCTTTCATTACTTTATCTTTATCATTCTCATTGAGGAGGTCTACAAATATATATGAGTATTCCACACCAAGTTTATTAAGAAGTTCTTTAGTTTTTTTACACCAGCCACATGTGCTTAAAGCATAAAGCATTATTTTACCTTTATTTTTTCCTTTTATATTTATATGTTCAATATTATTCATTTATTTCTCTCCCATAGTAATTATGAAAAATAAATTCTTTTATTTGTTTTCTTTCAGGTCTTTTTTCCTCTGCATTAATTTGTTTATTATTAAGGGTTGGATTTATTTTATTTGATTTTTTACCAACAATTACAAGTGTTATAACATCAATATCATTATGGATACCAAGTACTTCACGTGTTTTTTTAGGGCTATAACCAGCAATTGGATGAGCAACTAAACCTAACTCTGTTGCACGAAGAATCATTGCTTCTGTTGCCATACCAATATCAAATCTATAATAGATTCTATCATAAATAATGCAATCATCTTCTTTTTTCCCAAGAACTGTTATTATCATTGATGCTTTTTTTGCCCATTCATTACCAGAAGAAAGTACATCATGCATTTTTATAAGAGTTTCTTTTTCATAAACAAATACATATTGCCAAGGTTGATTATTAAAACAAGAAGCTGTAATTTGAGCACACTCTGCAAGATCATCTATTAAATCTTTGGTAATATTAACTGGTTCAAGAGAACGATAAGCTCTACGATTTTCAATTGACTCCTTTACATTCATTATATTAAACCTTTATATAAAAAAATAATTATAGATTTATTCATCTCCTCTTAAAAAAGTCAATATCTCTCTAATATCTGGTAGTTCGGAGGTTTCATATATTCTAACAAAATCTATTTTTTGTTTTTCATTAATAATAATATTTACCCTTTCTGAAAAACCATCTTTTTTTCTAAAAACCTTGTAAAGTTTAGCAACGTTACCATGTGGCCAAAAATCAGATAGAAGTCTAGTGTTTTTTATCTTGAGAAATTCAGCCCATGCTTTCTTAGATGGAACACTATCAATATTTATACCAACTGCCACTGTATTAATCTCATTAAAAATATTTTGATTATTTTCCAAAGTCTGCATCTGCTGTGCACAAATAGATGTCCAAGCTAAAGGATGAAATGAAAGCAATACACGTTTATTTTTAAAATCTGAAAGTCTAAATTCTTTTTTATTTTGATCCTTTAAAAAAAAATCTGGAGCTTTATCACCAATCTGAAAACATTGTTTTTCCATAATTCTTCCCTCTAAATAATTTCTTCTTTTAAAATATCTCCTTTCATTCCTACAACTATCGATTTAATAGGAATTTTTCGTTTACTTTGATTTAATGCCTTTTTAGCAAGACTTAGAAGACCTGAACAACAAGGAACTTCCATAGTCATAACAGTTAAAGTTTTAATCTTTGCGTTATCAATCATAGAAATAAGTTTATCTAGATATATATTGGTATTTGAATCGAGTTTAGGGCAAGCAATGCTAATACTTCGACCTTTAATATAATCTTTATGAAAATCACCAATAGAATATCCAACGCAATCTGCAACTAATAGTAAATCTTTATTCTGAATAAATGGTGCATTAGGTGGGACAAGATGTAGTTGAATAGGCCATTGTCTAAGTTGTGAACTACGAGTTCCTTTTTCATCTCGGTTTTGAACGCATTCATCAGAAAAATCCATAACTTTTGAACCAGAACAACCACACGGTAATTTATCTTCTTCATCACATATTTCTCTGTCGATATCAATCTTAATTCCTTCTTCTTTTAAAACTTCAACAGCTTCTTTAAAATAATTTTCTTCACCATGAACTTTTAAGTGCCTAAGATGAGCAATTATCGTATTTTTACCTGATTTAATTATGTTTTCCCTCATAGTCTTTTTTTCATCATAAGAAATTGCTTCCCGCTCTATTATCCTAATAGCATCTTTAGGACAATTTCCAATACAAGCGCCAAGACCATCGCAGAATATATCACTTATCAATCTTGCTTTACCATCAATTATTTGGATAGCTCCTTCTGGACAATTAGGTATGCATACTCCGCAACCATTACATTTATCTTCAATTATTTCGATAATTTTTCTTTTTGACATTATTTACCTTTATGATTTCCATAAACCATGAATATTACAATATTCACGAGCGTTTATTTTGTCTGCATTAATTTCAAACAAAGCTTGTGGTTTATCACCAGGTTTTAAAAATTGTCTATAGGCTATCCCATCAGCAAAAATTTGAATCCATTCGATATAGTGTTTTTCCTCCATAGGATGTTCCTGATTCTGACCAACCTTTACAATTATTCCATTTTCTGTTTTTTCAATAAAAGGTACATGTTTCTCAATTTTTGAATCTTGGATTTTTTCTTCTTGAAATTTCATTTCTTCACCACAACAAACTAAAGCACCTACTCCTTCATGTAGAACCTCAACTATATTTCCACATATTTCACATTTATATATTCCTCTAAATTTCGCCATCTTATTTACCTCCTTTTTTCTTTTTTTTATAATCTTCAATCGCAGCATGAAGTGCATCAGCAGCAAGATTACTGCAATGCATCTTTTGTGGTGGAAGTCCATCAAGTTCATTTGCTACATCATTACGTGTTATTTTCAAAGCTTCATCTACGTTTTTACCAATTGCAAGCTCTGTCACCATAGAGCTTGTTGCGATTGCAGAACCACAGCCAAATGTCTTAAACTTGATATCAGTGATGATATTATTCTTCACTTTAATGTACATCTCCATTAGATCACCACATACTGGATTTCCAACTTTACCATATCCATCTGGGTTTTCAATTACTCCAACATTTCTTGGATTTGTAAAATGATCCATTACTTTTTTACTATATATTGGCATTTTTTTCACCTCTAATTTCCTAATGGTGAGAGCTTTCGCAGTCTTTCAACTGTTTCTCTCACTGATTTAACAATTTTTGGAATCTGACTCATATTATTAGATCTACCGAGAGTTATAACCATCGATCCATGAGCCTCCTCATGTTTTAAACCAATAGCTAATAAAACATGTGAAGCTTCTAATGTTTTTGATGAACATGCAGAACCTGTAGCAATCTGTATACCATACATATCCATATTTAAAAGAATACTTTCCCCTTCAATATGACTAAATCTAAAACTTACATGATGAGGTAAGCGTTTTGTTGGGTGACCTGTAAGATAGGAATCCTTAATTCTGGATATTTCTTCAATTAATCTATTTCTAATTTTTATAATTCTAGCATTTTCATTGATCATTTCTCTTTTTGCAATTTTTGCAGCTTCACCCATACCTACTATAGCAAAAACATTTTCGGTGCCAGAACGCAGACCTCTCTCTTGCCCTCCACCAGGTATAATAGATTGAATTTTTACACCAGATTTAATATATAATGCTCCTGCACCGCGCGGACCATATAAATCATTAGAAGAGAGAGTCAATAGATCTATTCCATCTTTTTGAACATCAATCGCGATTCTACCAGCAGCAGCTGTTGCATCACAGTGTAAATATTTCCCCTTATTATGTACTATTTTACTAATCTCATTTATTTCTTGGATTGTACCTATCTCATTATTACCATACATAATTGATGTTAAAATTGTATTTTTAGATAGAAGTTTCTCAAGGTTTTCCTGATTAATTAAACCATTTTCATCTACAGATATTTTATTAAAATCCCAACCATTTTTTTGAAGATCTTTCATAGGGTTTATAACAGAAATATGTTCTATTGCACTGCATAACACTTCTTTTCCATCTTTTTGATTTCTAAGAGCAGTACCACGTATTGCTAGATTGTTAGATTCAGTTGCACTTCCTGTAAAAATGATATTTTTTTCAGATTCGGAATTTATTAAATCAGCAATTTTTCTACGTGCTTCTTCAATGGCTACTTTTGATTTTTGACCAAATTCATATAATGAAGACGGATTTCCAGCCTCTAATAAGAAGGATTTTGCAAACTCAAAAACCCTAGAATCAACAGGCATAGCAGCTGCATGGTCAAGATAAACTTTCTCCATTAAAACCACATTGTTGCCCCAGCATCAAGTGCTAAATCATTTAAAGTTCCTGCTCCAACAATTTTTACACCTGTAATAAGTTCAATTTTCTCCCAACCAAGCATTTGTTTAGATGCTTCACAAACATAGATTTCTATACCCATATCTATAGTTTTTTGAATTAGCTCTGCAACACTTGGAAAACTACCTAATTTAATTTTTTCAGCTTCACCAGGTTTTAAAATCTTGAGAGAAGTCCCAAGATAGTAAACCATTGGTTTAAGATCCATCATTTTTGCAGTTTGAGCAAGAACTAAAGGAGAATACTGTTTAGTAGGATCATCTGTCGTTACAACATATAATATACTACTCTCATCTTTCATTATTTATCACCTATTTTGTTTTTTTAATATAAAAAATTAAAATGGTATCTTCTTTTTCAAATTTAAGTATTTCATGTCCCGTTCTTTTTGCCCATCTTTTAATATCTTCTTCTGCAGCAGGATCATCTGCTTCAACCTTTAATATTTGTCCTATTTGGAGGTTATCTATTTCTTCTTTAGTCATTGCAATAGGCATAGGGCAGAAATAACCCACACAGTCGAGTTCTGCATCAGGTTTTATGTTTTCTTTCAGAAGTTTTGTCCCCCTATATAATCAAATTCAAACCAATAACCTGTAGAGTTGATATGATTGAATTCTTTTTCAAGCAGTGAATAATGGTTTTTCTCCTGTTCAATAATTTCACTAATTACTTTTTTTATATCTAGATCCTCAAGATTTTCCTTGATCTTTCCATAATATTCTATTGCTTGTTTTTCAGCATCCATTGCCATTCTGAGTGCATCAATTTCAGTGCTTTCAGCATCCATTCCAGGTGCATCATTTAGATTAGTTGGAAAAATAGGAATGGTTGCATATTTCTTACTAGAATCTATCAAATCATTCCACTCAGATTTGCTAACTTTATCTTCAAACATTTTCTGGAAAACATCAAGATGTTTTTGCTCATCTTCTGCGAGACTTTCAAAAATTGTTTTCCCCATCTTACTTTCAGTTTGTGTCGCAGCTTTAATATAAAATGAATAACCATCTTTTTCCATTTGAATAGCTGTTAGTATTGCATCTTTAATATTTTCAATTTCAACCATATTTTACCTCTTTCCTAATAAGACTCAGCCCAAACTTCATAGTAGCTTTTGGGGTGCTGACAAGCTGGACAAACATCTGGTGCTTCTATTCCTTCATGTACATATCCACAGTTTCTACATTTCCATTTTATTGGTTTATCTTTCTTGAAAACTTTTCCCTTTTTTATATTTTCAAGAAGTTTTCTGTATCTCATCTCATGATATTCTTCTACTTCACTTATTTCTCTAAAACTATGCGCAATCATGGGAAATCCTTCTTCTTCTGCGGTGTTTGCAAAATCAGGATAAAGTGTTCCCCATTCCATTTTTTCCCCTTCAGCAGCAGCATGTAAATTTTCTTCAGTTGAACCAATGATTCCAGCAGGATAGCCTGCCTTGATTTCTACTTCACCTCCTTGAAGATGCTTGAAAAAAACTTCACCATGTTCCTTTTCATTATCAGCGGTTTCTTGAAATATTGCTGCAATTTGTTCATAGCCTTCTTTTTTTGCTTTGCTTGCAAAAAAAGTGTATCTATTTCTCGCTTGAGATTCTCCAGCAAAAGCTGCGAGGAGATTTTTTTCAGTTTGTGTTCCTTTTATTTTTTTCAATTTTCTCACTTCCATTTTAATCTCCATTTTAATTACTCCCCTATTTTATGGTCCTGCATGAACCATAGGCCAGTAAACATCATCTTCTTCATATCTTTCCATACTATTTTTTTCCATTTCTAATAGTTTATAATGTCCAATTTCCATGTCTGCAAAATATTTTAAAGTGTTGAAAATTTTGCTTCCTTTTTCAAATCTTTCTGCAAGGTTTTTATAAAAATCACTTGCATTTTGTTCAGCATTCATTGCTTGTTTTAAAAGAGAACTTAAAGGTGTTTTCTCGGTTATCTTTATCTCTGGAATTGGTACGGGTGTTTCTTTAGGGATTATAAGTTTTTTTTCTGGAAAATGATTAATATATATTTCTTCTATAAATTCTCTATGTTTTTCTTCCTCTTTAGCTAAAAACTTAAGTTTATCTTTCAATAGTCCATTTTTTGTTTTTTTAATCATTTTTAAGTATAATTTATTACTTTCTTGTTCACTTTTAATTGCTGCAAAAAGTAAGTCTTCAAGATCAAAATGACCTAAATTCATAATTTGTTCACCTTATTTAACTAATATCTATTGAATGAAGTTTTAAATGATCTGTTTCAATTTCAACAAGTGCACCAAAAAATTCTTTTAATCTTGGCTCAACTGCTTGATCTTTAAATTTTGAATATGCCTTTATTGCTCGATCCTCACGGTCATAACCCTCTTTACTATTTGCCTTAGTATCTTTATTACATGCTTGTTTTTCTAATTCTGGCCGGGATATTTTTAAAAATTTTGAAATCGCAGATGCATGCTCCCTTTCAATTTTCATAAGAGCTTTAAATTTTGCAATTCCATAATGATCTCCTGTCTTATCAGCTATGTTTTTTGCACAATCATAAAAGGATGCATTATCTAATTCAAGTTGTAAAGCTGCTTTAAGATTCTTCCGGGAAGCATCACTTAATTCTAAATTAAACTCATCTGGATCCCAAATATTTGCCTCAACAAAAAAGCGATAATCTGCTCCACAAAAAGGGCATTGTTTTGGTGCTTCTTCGCCAATGTAAGGATCTCCACAAATTCTACATCTAAATACTTGTATTTTTCTCATTCTTTCACCTTTTTAACTTAGCTTTTTTATAACTTAATTACCAACCTTTGCTATTATATCCTTTTAAACGTTTTTTATGATTAGTACATTTGTTTTAAGTGGCATTATTACTCAATTTTATTTTATACGTTTCATTGGCTTTCCGCAGCAATATGGTATTGACTGCGGTTCTTCATCAAACTCTATTATACTGCATGAACACTTTTCATCTTCACATTGGCATTCATATTGTACTGGCTTATCACTTACTTTACAACCACAACTTTCACACATTTTTATTTCTCCTTAATTTTTTTTAAATTTTTACCAATTTTTTCCCCTAATTCTTTTACATTATTTAATTCAGTATCATTCGGAATATAATTCAAATTAATACTATTATATGGCATATCCCATGACAAATCTTTTATTATATTTTCTATTTCACCAACCGCCTGACCTCCCCAACCATAAGATCCAAATATAAAACCAATTCTATTTCTTGGCCTAAGTCCTTTTAAATAAGTTAAAAATCCAGCCATTGAAGGCATCATTCCATTGTTTAATGTTGGTGAACCAAGAAGAATAAGTTTTGAATCTTGAACATCTGTAATAATATCTGATATATGATTATTTTTAAGATTTCTTAATAAAACATTAATTCCTGATTCACTTAGTCCTTCCATAAGACTATAAGCAATTTTCTCAGTTGAACCCCACATAGTATCATAAATTATCAAAGCCTTATTTTCTGATTCAAAGTTTGCCCATTTTTTATATTCTTTTAAAATTTCAGGTATTTTTGATCTCCAAATAACTCCATGACTAGGTGCAATCATATCAATATCAAGCTTAGATACTGTCTCAAGCGCCTTTTTCACCTGATCACCGTAGGGCATTACTATATTTGCATAGTATTTTGCAGCTTCTTCTCTTAGAATTCCCCATTCAAAATTATTATCAAAACGTTGGTTACTTGCTATGTGTTGTCCAAACGCATCATTTGGTAGAAGAAGTTTATCTAAGGGGATATATGTTACCATTGAGTCGGGCCAATGAACCATAGGGGTATGTACAAAATGTAGAGTTCTTTTTCCAATGTTTAAAGTATCACCAGATTTTACTATCTGAAAATCCAAATCTTTTTTATAATGTCTGAGAAGTCCTTTCTGACCACGGGTAGAAGTAATAATTTTTGCACTGGGTGATTCTTTTTTCATTTTTGGTAACGATCCTGAATGATCCATTTCAACATGATTTGAGATTATGTATTCAATTTTATTAGGATCTATTATTTTTTTAATTCTTGAAAGCATTTCGTCAAATAAATAGTGTTTAACAGTGTCAATTAATGTTATTTTATTATCGATTATTAAATAAGCATTATAGCTAGTTCCACGTCGGGTATCATATCCATGAAAGTTCCGGATATTCCAATCAATTGCACCTACCCAGTAAATTTCTGGTTTGATTTCGACTTTTTGCAGCTTAATCACTCCTTAGTAAAACTATCTTTTCCAGCTCCGCATACAGGACAGACCCAATCATCAGGTATATCTTTAAAACTTGTACCTGCAGGTACTCCATTATCTGGATCGCCCTTTTCTGGATCGTATATATATCCACATACATCACATCTATATTTTTCCATCTTTTTTACCTCCTTTTTTTCTGGTTTATCCATTTGTTTATAATAAGTTGGAGCAGTCTCTGGTGAAAAACCTCCTTTAATTTTATGGTAATATTCATATGTCATAGGTTTTTCATCTGAGAGAATTTCTGCATCAACTATTTCAGCTATAAAAATGGTATGTGTTTTTACATCTATTCGATTAATTACTTTTGTTTCAATGGTTGCAACGCTATAATCTGTAATTATTGGTGTATTTGTATTTCCTAATTTGTAGTTTATTCCTTCAAATTTATCTATATCTCTTCCAGATTTGAATCCAAATGTTCCTATGAAGTTCATTGGTGTTTTTTCTGATAATATTGATATTGTAAATACTTTACTTTTTGTTATAAAATCATATGTACAATTTTTTTTGTTAATGCTTATTGCAATTATTGGTGGTTCTGATGATACTTGAATTACTGCATTTGCAATTTGTCCATTGATTTTTCCATTATTTTTTGAGCAAATAACATATAATCCATATGATATTTTATGTAATGCTTTTCTATTCATTTTTTATTTACTTCCTTTTTAACACAATTTTTGCATATACCCTTAAAGTATCCATGTACTTCATCAATTTTATGTCCCTTTTCAATTGTTTTTTGTATATTTGGGCATTTTATATCTATATCCATTATTTTTCCACATTTTTTACATAAAAAGTGGTGATGCATGTAATTTAAAAATTCATATCTTTGTTCCAATCCGCAAATGGTTAGAGCTTGTATTAACCCAAATTTTTTTAGTACATCTAAAGAATTATATACAGTTGTTTTTGACAATGAAGGAATACTTTTTTTTAGAGATGAATATATTTCATCCGCTGTTGGATGCATTCGATGATTGTCAAGATATTTTAAAATCATAATTCTCTGAGGTGTAACTTTAAGATTATTTTCTTTTAGTAATTCTACATATTTTTCCAAATATTCACCTTATTTTGTAATGAAAACTATTTTGTAATCATTACATTTTAGTACGGAATGTAATTTAAGTATTTATAGTTTTTGAAATAAATTTTAAACAAGAATTGAATGAAGTTAACAGGAACTATGCTCAATAGCATTATTAGGACAAGCATTTAAACAAGCACAACATTCGATACATTCCCCAATATTATTACAGATAGCCTTACCATCTTTAACCTCAAAAATTTCTACAGGACAAGCTATAACACATTCACCAGAACCTGTACAGTTGTTATAATCAATTGTGATTTTCATATCTCCTTCTTTAAATTCTTTTTTCATATTTTTAACCATCCCAAAGAAGTAAAACTTTGTAAACTATTCAAACTATTTTAGAGTTTCTTTTTTCAAAGATTTAAAAAGTACATTTTCGATGCTTTTTTCTATAAGAACTTAATTTATAAAAATATTTGGGAGTTAATTCACATGAGCAAGATTGTTTGGAAGCCGACAGACGACTATATCCAAAGAGCAAACATTACCAGATTTATGAAAAAACATGGAATTAAAAGCTATGATGAATTAATTAAAAAATCAACTGAAGACATTAATTGGTTTTGGGATGAAGCAATAAAAGATCTGAATATCGAATTTTATCAACCCTATAAAAAAGTTTATGATGATTCAAAAGGAATACAATGGACAAAATGGTTTATAGATGGAAAATTAAATATTGTTCATAATACAGTAGATAGACACACTAAATCTATAAAGAAAAAAAATATTGCAATTATTTGGGAAAATGAAAAAGGAGATAATCGTAAAATAACATATGATCAATTAAACAAAAAAATAAATAAGTTTGCTAATGCCTTAAAAAAACTAGGCATAAAAAAAGGGGATCGAGTTGGTATATATATGCCAATGATCCCAGAAATAGTGGTAGGTTTTTTAGCTGTTTTAAAAATCGGCGCAATTAGTATACCAATTTTCTCTGGATTTGGAGGTCGTGCACTTGGATCAAGACTTGATATAGCAAAAGCAAAAATATTACTGACAGCAGATGGTTCAATAAGGAGAGGAAAAAAATATAATATCAAAAATGAAGCAGATATAGCAACTAAAAACGTACCCTCTATTGAACATATTATTATATATAAAAATCTTGATAATAAAATATCATGGAATGAGAAAGATATCTGGTGGCATGAATTAGTTGAAAAACAATCAGATAAATGTAAAACAGAGATAATGGATTCCGAGGATTATGCAATGATAATATTCTCCTCAGGAACAACAGGGAAACCAAAAGGTACAATTCATACACATGGTGGTGCCCTCGCTCAAATTGCAAAGGAATTAGGATATTATTTCGATGTCAAAAAAGATTCTATTTTTTTCTGGCTTACAGACATTGGTTGGATGATGGGACCATGGATGATAATAGGTGTACAAACATTTGGAGGAGCATTTGTAATATATGAAGGTGCTCCAAATTGGCCAGAACCTGACAGACTTTGGCAGCTTATAGAGAAACATAAAATTTCTCATCTAGGAATTTCACCAACTGCAATTCGCTTGTTAATGACTTATGGAGATAAGTGGCCAAAAAAGCATGATCTAAGCTCATTAAAGTTTCTTGGTTCTACGGGCGAACCATGGGATCCTGATTCTTGGAATTGGTTTTTTGAAAAAATCGGTAACAAAAAAATACCCATCATAAATATATCTGGAGGTACAGAAATTATTGGATGTTTCTTATCACCCCTACCAATAACAGAACTCAAACCTTGCACTCTTCGAGGTCCTGGTCTTGGTATGGATATAGATGTCTTTGATGATGACGGTAAATCGATTCGTGGTATAATGGGACATCTTGTAGCAAAGAAACCTTCTCCCTCTATGACTCGCGGATTTTGGAATGATCCGGATAGATATATAGAAACATATTGGTCAAAATGGCCAAATGTTTGGTATCACGGAGATTGGGCAAAAATTGATAAAGATGGTTTCTGGTCTTTACATGGTCGTAGTGATGATACAATCAAAATTGCTGGGAGAAGAACTGGACCTGCTGAAATTGAGGCAGCTTTGATTGAGCATCAAGCAGTGTCTGAAGCTGCTACAATTGGTGTACCAGATGAAATAAAAGGAGAAGATATTGTTTGTTTTGTCGTTTTGAAACCAGGTTATACACCATCGGATATTTTAAGAGAAGAGCTTAAACATCAAGTTATAAGAATAATGGGTAAAACTCTTAAACCAAGAGATATCAAATTTGTTTATGATCTACCAAAAACTCGATCAGCAAAAATCGTTAGGAGATTAATAAAAGCTGCATATTTAGGTGAAGTTATTAATGATGTTTCATCTGTGGAAAATATAAAAGCTATTGATGACATAAAAAATGCTTTTTAACGTCAATAAACGATAAAAAAACAAAAAATTTTTCAATTATTATCTTATATTGATTTTTTAGTGAGGCGGGGAATAAGTACGATTTTATCGTCTCACGTCGATGAGGTGTTAGACGTGTTAAGAAAAGTATGTATCGTAGGTGGTGCAACAACTCCTTTTGATTATGGACCAACTGGATTTGAAAGTATTGAAGGGGGAGCAGCAGAGTGTATAAGAGAAACAAATAATGATATTCCAGATTTTTCTCTTAGAGATATTGATTTAATGATTTATTCTCACTTCTCAGTTCATTTTGGACATCAACTTGCATCAGAATGGGTTATTCATGATCATCTAGGACTAGTTGGACTTCCACATTTTCGTGTTGAAAATGGGGGTAACACAGGTGGATCTGCTTTATATGCAGCAGCACTATCAGTAATGTCTGGTCACCATGATGTTGTTGGTATTGTTGGTTGGGAGACTATGGATTCAGTATCACAAAGTCAAGGAAGTGAATTTATCGCTCTTGCATCAGATATAAGATATGAACTACTTGTTGGTGGAATATATCCAATTTATTATGCCGCAATGGCTAACAAATGGATGAAAGATAACAATGTTACCGAAGAGGATGTAGCAAGTATTGGAGTTAAAAACAGAAATAATTCAATGGATAATCCTAAAGCTCAATGGTATCGAAATGAACATAAATATATAACAGTTGATGATGTAATGAATTCTCGTCTTATATCATACCCTATAAAGAAATATGATTGTTGTTTAATGACACGAGGAGTTGCATTTTTACTGGTTTGTTCTGAAGAATATGCAAAAAAAGTGAATCCTGATGGATATTGTACAATTGATGGAATTGGACTTTCAAGTTGTACAATCAGAGCAGGAGATCGTTTGAATTATCCAGGATGGACTGAGAGATATGGACCAAATTATCCTGAGATGACTGAGTTTGGTGCATGCAGAAATTCAGCTGATCAAGCATATAAAATGGCAGGGATTACTAATCCAATAAAAGAAATTGATTTTGGTGAGATACATGACGCATTTAGTACCTCTGAAGCTCAAATATATAAAGCCCTCGGTTTAGCTGATAAAAACACTATTGCCCAATTTTTAAGAGATGAAAGTACTCATATGCATGGGCAAATCCCTATGAATCCTGGAGGGGGATTAATGGGTTATGGCCATCCTGTTGGAGCAACTGGTATTATGAGTACAATTGAATGTTTTTATCAATTATCAGACATGGTTCCAAAGAAACATCTAAGTAAAAAATCAGAGGTTCCAAACGCACAATGTGGCATTGTAAATAGTCACGCTGGAACAGGAACTAGCATCTCAAATTTTATACTGAGGAGGCATTAAAAATGGAAAAAACACTTACTAAAAAAAGAAATAAATTCGCTATAGAACCAACCTTTAAAATAAAAAAATCATATAGACCTGAAGATGTTAAAGAAACAGGTCTTGCATTTATTGGTCATGAAATCTCTGATGATGGAAAAGTAATGAACCAATTCCTACATTATGATCAACTATATACAATCAGACACGGTTGGAATAGCCCATTTTTCAAAGGACTTTTAGAAGGAAAAATTTTAGGTACACGCTGTCCAAAATGTAATGATACATGGGTACCTGCTCGTACTCATTGCTGGCGTCTTGACTGCAATCTTGAACACACAAAATGGGTTGAAATGCCATTAACTGCAAAAGTTCACACCTGGACTGTCGCAGGTTGGAGTGGACGTTCATCACTAAAAAGATTACCAATTATACTAGTTTATGGTATAATAGGAGAAAGTAAAGTAGCAATTGCAAATGAACTTTATGGAATTAAACCATGGGATGTAGAATTTGATATGCCTCTTAAAATAGTGTTTAAACCAAAAGAACAGCGCATTGGTGCAGTAACAGATTTTTATTTTGAGCCAACAAATAACTGGACACCATCACCTATGAACAAAGAAAAAGACCGTATAAAAAACCTTGTTAAACCAGTATATGACTGGGTTAAAACAATGAAATAGAGTGAAGGTTTAAACACCCTTTATTCATTCCTTTTTTAAAATGAAGTTTATTTCTGGTGAAATTTTAACCATTGATGGATTTAAAAAAGGATATATTAGTTTTGAAGAAAATAAAATAATTAAAAGAGAAAAAGGTACTTGCCCAAAAAAACCAATTGCTAAAGGATTAATTATACCGACTTTTGTAAATGCACATACTCACATTGGTGATTCTTTTATTAAAAAGAATCGGAATACATTACCTAAAAATATAAAAGAACTTGTTAGTCCACCAAATGGTTTAAAACATAGATTACTAAGTCAGGCTTCCGACAAAGAAATAATTAAAGGAATGACAGAATCAATTAAATATATGAAAATAACAGGTATTTCAATTTTTTGTGATTTTAGAGAAGGGGGAAATAATGGATTGAATCTTATTAAATTAGCCTTAAAAAATCAAAATATTTCATCTATCATTTTTTCAAGACCTGATAATTTAGAATATAATTCAAGTGAAATTAATGATCTGTTAAATAACTCTAACGGTATAGGTTTAAGCAGCATTTCTGAATGGAATTATAATGAAATTTTAAAAATTGCAAAACATACAAAAAAAAAGAAAAAATTGTTTAGTATACATGCATCAGAAGGCATTAGAGAAGATATTGATAAAATTCTTGATTTAAAACCTGATTTTCTTGTTCATATGATTAAAGCTACGGAATCTGATTTTATTAGAGTTAAGGAAAATAATATTCCTGTTATTATTTGTCCGCGATCTAATGATTTTTTTGGTATTCAACCAAACTATGAACTTATGAAAAAAACAGATACAATTTTTCTGATTGGAACTGATAATGTAATGCTAAATAATCCCTCAATTTTGGAAGAAATATTTTTTATCAAACAAAAAACAAATATATTTTCAATGTTTGAATTGATCTATAAAAGTACATTTTTTGCAAGGAAAGCTTTAAATCAAGAATGTAGTATTCTTGGTTCCAATTCAAAGGCAGGCTTTATTGTTTTGGAAAAAAAAACATTTAAGCCTCTTTATATCTCAAACAAATAGAGAGGGGTAAAAGTGAAAATAGAAAATGTAATGTCAAAAGATTTAGTTGTTGGATATGTACCAGGTACAGTAAAAGATGCTTTAAAGATACTTGCTAAACATAATGTTTCAGGAATGCCCATATTAAAAAAAGAAACAAAAAATGTAGTTGGTGTTTTGACAAGATCAGATATTTTTAGAAACCATGATGAAGATCAACTAGCATTACTTATGACAGATAATTTTCAATTTGTTAAATCAGATCAGGATGTAAAGGATGCTGCCAAACTTTTATATGAACACAGAATCCATGGTTTACCTGTTCTCAATAATAGACATAATTTAGTTGGAATTATAAGTCCGACTGATATCTTAAAAAAACTTCCAGATAATATTGATGAAGTAATTGATCATTATTTTACAAGCTTAGTAATTCCAGTATATCAAGATACACCAATTAATATTATAATGGAAATTATTAGTATTACACGTGAAAATGCTTTACCGGTTTTAAATGACGAAAGAAAATTATGTGGAATAGTCACAGATGGAGATTTGTTTAAGTTAAGTCATATAAAAGAAAGCGTTTCACACTCTGATATTGGTATGGGTGGTGACGAAGACGAATGGACATGGGAGGGGATAAGAGACACTATAAGACTTCACTATTCAACTTCTGAGGTATCATTACCATCAGTACCAGTTAAGGAAATAATGATCGGTAATGTTATAAAAGCTACAAAAAACACACCTGTTCACGAAGTTGCAGAAAAAATGATTAATAATAAAATTAGTCATATACCAGTCGTCGATTCTGATGACAGATTAATTGGAATGGTTACAGATATTGATCTTATGGCCTGTTGGATTTAAATTACCTTATTCAATATACTTTTTTAATAGATTAATTAGCGGAGACTAATATTTATGCCACAAGATATCTTTGATAAAATAATGATGCTGGCAAAAAGAAGAGGTTTTATATATCCCTCTTTTGAAATCTATGGTGGTGTAGCTGGTTTTTATGATTATGGTCCTTTAGGCACCCAATTAAAAAATAATATTGAAAATCTATGGAGAAAATATTATCTTTTAAGAGATAATTGTGCTGAAATTAATACACCAACAATAACTCTTTATGACGTTTTAAAAGCATCAGGTCATGTTGATGAGTTTACAGATCTCACAATTGATTGTAAAAAATGCAAACAATCATTTAAGCTCGAAGCACTAGTAGAGAAAGATGATCCTGAGAAGGCAGTAAAAGAACTAAGAGTAAAATGTCCAAATTGCAGTGAAATACTTAAAAATCCTTATCAAGTTAATCTTATGTTTTCAACAAAAATTGGAATTGGAAATACTAGAGATGCTTTTTTGAGACCAGAAACAGCTCAAGGAATTTTTACAAATTTTCATCTTCTTTATCGTTTTGCTAGAGAGAAACTACCCTTCGGAATAGTTCAAATTGGAAAAGGTTACAGAAATGAGATATCTCCAAGACAAGGAACGCTTCGCCAACGTGAATTTAATATGGCTGAAGCCGAAGTTTTTTTTGATCCAAAAGATAAATCTCACCCTAATTTTAATAGTATTAAAGATAAAACTTTATTGTTGTTTGATAATAATAGAGAAATGAAACTTACAGTTGAAAAAGCTGTAAAAGATGCAGTAGTAAATAATGAAGCGTTAGCTTATTATATGTGTCTTACACAAGAGTTTTTATTAAATGTTGGTATTGATCATAAAAAGTTTCGTTTTCGCAAACATGGTGGTGACGAACTTGCACATTATGCAACAGAATGTTGGGATGCAGAACTTTATAGTGATCGTTTTGGATGGGTGGAATGTGTTGGAATAGCAGACAGATCTGCATATGATCTAGAATCACATATTGAGTCATCTGGAAATGATATGTATTCAATTAGAAAATTTGATAAAGCAAAAAATGTTAAAGTAAAAAAAATAGTAGCTAATATGAGTAAACTTGGTCCACTTTTTAAAAATAAAGCAGGGAAAATAAAAGATTTGCTTGAAAAAATTGATGTACAAAAGAATAAAGAAATTATCTTAAATATTGAAGGTAAAAAAACCAAAATTCCAACTGATTGTTATAATATTGTAGAAACAGAGGAAATAATTAATGGAGAAAGATTTGTACCTCATGTTATTGAACCTTCTTATGGTATTGATCGAATCTTATATATGATTCTTGAGCATAGTTACTATGAGTCAAAAGAAAGAGATGAAGAATATCGTGTTTTAAAACTAAATCCGGTTGTTTCCCCTATAAAAGCAGGTATTTTTCCATTAATAAACGATGAAAACTTAATAAATATAGCAAAAAAAATTGATTCTGATCTAAGAAGCTCTGGAATTTCTACCTATTATGATAAAGGTGGTACGATTGGAAGGCGTTATGCTAGAATGGATGAGATTGGTACACCTTTTTGTATAACAGTTGATTATGAATCATTAAATGATAATGCTGTTACTGTACGTTATAGAGACACAACTAAACAAGAAAGAATAAAAATTAAGGAAATTATTCAATACATATCGGATAAATTAATTTGATAAAAAAATGTTTAATCTTATTATCTTATTAAAAGGTTTGAAGGGCATCCCTAATAATATATAACATTTTATCTATCTCTTCAGAAGAAATAACTAGCGGTGGACGAAATCTAATAGTTTTTGCCCCACAGCCAATTAAAATAAGGTTTTTAGAGTATAGTTTATTCCTTAGCTCATCCCTTTTCTCGGATGAAAAACAATCAAAAGCACACATAAGTCCTTTACCACGTGCATTTGTAATCTTATCAGGATATTTTTCCGATAATTCAACAAGACCTGCAAGTAAGCGTTTACCTTGAATTTCAGCATTTTTAACTAGCTTTTCTTTTCTAATAATTTCAAGGTATTTTTGAGCCCTAACCATATCAACAAGATTTCCACCCCATGTAGAATTAAGTCTACTTGAAATTTTAAAAACATTGTCTTTAATTTCATCAACACGATTATTTACCATTATCCCACATACTTGTGTTTTTTTACCAAAAGCAAGAATATCTGGTTTAAAATCATAATGTTCATAAGCCCACATTTTTCCAGTAAGACCCACACCAGATTGAACTTCATCTACAATAAACATCATTTCATGTTTATCACAAATTTTTCTAAGATTTTTAAAAAATTCAGCTCTGAAATGATTATCACCACCTTCACCCTGAATAGGTTCGATGATTAAAGCAGCTAAATCATCTGGATTTTCAGATATTGTTTTTTTAATTTCATATATTGCTTTTTTTTCTAGATCTTCGACTGTTTTAAGATTTTTAAAATTTAGTGGAAAAGTTATTTTTGGATTAGTTATACGAGGCCATTTAAACTTTGGAAAATATTTAATTTTATTTAGATTAAAAGTATTCGTCATACAAAGTGTGTAACCTGTACGACCATGAAAAGCTTCTTTAAAATGAATAACCTGATTACCAATTTCTTCTTTTTTACCTCGTTCAAAATTTTTTTGTATTTTCCAATCAAAAGCTGTTTTAAGTCCGTTTTCAACAGCAAGTGCACCACCACTAATAAAAAATAAATATTTAAAGCAATTAGGCATCGCGTTTTTACCAAAGTAATCAACAAATTCTGCCATTTCTTGTGTATATATATCAGAGTTTGTTGGATTATTTATAGCAATTTCACCTATTTTTTTTATATATTCAGTATTGTATAATTCAGGGTGATTACAACCAAGAGGCGCCGATGCAAAAAATGAAAAACCATCTAAGTAATATTTACCACTGCGAGAATCAAATATTTGACATCCTCGACTTTTTTTAAGATCAAGAACAAAATCGAACCCATCTACAATCATGTATCTAGAGAGTATTTCATGGACTTTGTCTGGTCTAATACTCATATCAATTTTCACCCCTAATAAAATCAATTTAATTTTTATAGTTGTAAGTGCCGTATATACATCAATTATAAAATTATATCGGTAGAAGATAATTAAAAGAAAGTTTAATATGATAATAGGAATCAAAAGATCAATGACAATTTTAGTTTTAATTAATTAATTTAGAATTTTTATTTTAAATTCTAGCTATGTATTAACGTTTGTTTTCTAATAAATTATAAAAATATGAGAATTGTAAAACAAATCCAGCATTTTCATTATTAATGTAAGTAAAAAATTCATATGTTATTTCTTTATTGATTTTTAAGATAATATCGGGTAGAGTATTAGTATTATTAGTTAAATTTGGAAAATTTTTATTAAAACTAGAAATTTCTTCATACAATCGAGGAGGCATATCATTTATAATATTGTTATTATAATCAATTTGGAAAAAATTAGTAATGCCTCCAAATACAGCAGGTTGTATATTTATTGTAAAAACAAAACTAATAATTATTATAACACCAAAAGTTAAGGATTTATTTATTTTAAATTTTTTAATTATCATTTATTTATTAAACCTCTTTCTAGCACTAATTTAGAATTTATATCAATTCTAATTTATAAATAGTCGGAAAATGTTTGGAAAAAACCAAATAAAAAAACTACTCAGAATATTTTTTAATTTTTTCTTTAAATTTTATCCCAATGCCTTGAAGTTCGTCTAGAATTGGATTATAAATTTTAGGATGAACTGGTATATAAACACCCGACAATTTTATTTTACCTTGAAGTATCATTTTTACTGCAATCGCTGCAGGAATGGAAACAGTTCTTGCGATAGAAGAATCTCCTCCGATAATTCCATAATCAACCAATGTTGAAGTCAGATATTCTTTTTTATTTGGATATTCTACAATAAATTCATGATGCATGATAACCATGTCCCGTTCATTTTCACCAAGTGACATCTTTTTCAGCATAAGGACATTCAGATAATTAAGTGGATTATTTTTATCAGATGGTAGTATTTCATTACTAAATAATCCAAGCCATTCAAGTCTTTTAATAACAGTTGAGTAAGTAGTTAATCCTAAAAATTTAGCTGTTACCTCAACTAAATCATCTTTTGGTTTGGCTTCGACTAACTTTCTTGTTATATCTGCATAGGTTTTTGCTATATAATTTTTAAAAGGTTTTTCAGATAACCAACCAAGAGCTACTATTTTTCTCATTGTTTCGCACCATCCAGTCATGCGAAATGTCCCACGATAAACAGTAGTTGCATCTTTAAGACCATATATCTCTTTATATAATATTGAGTTACGATTAGGATAATTTTCAAAACTTCCTATATTAGAAATATCTTGTATATAATAGTTTTCAAAGAGTTGCTCACCAGGGAATTCTTTGATTTTTCCATCTTCTAGCCATTTAGAGGGATTCTTAGATGCTAATAATACTCCACGTGATGCCCAAGAAAACTTATAACCAAAAGGATTATTATTTACCTCAAGAGCAGGAAGTGCACCTGTAGATGATTTAAAACTTTTAATTATTCCACCTTTTTTTTCAACTTCATGAATGATTCTCATAGCACTCATATGGTCAATTCCTGGATCGAGACCACATTCATTTAAAAAAAGAACACCAATTTTTTTTGCTTCTTTATCTAAAGTTTTCATTTCTTCACTTACATAAGAAGTGGTTACCAAATGTTTTTTATATTTTAAACAGAGTTTCGCTATCTTAAAATGATACTCATATGGTAGTAAACTAACTGTTAAATCAGATTCTGAAACCAATCTATCTAATTGATCTCCATCGGATATATCAAGTTCTAAAGCAATACCACGAGGATGATTACCAACAATTTTTTCAACTTTACTTAAAGTCCTACTAGCCATAACTACTAAGCAATCAGTATTATCAAGTAAATATCGAACAAGAGGTTTAGAGACTAATCCTGCACCTAGAACCAATACTTTTTTATTAATAAAATACTCCTCCTAAATATGTAAAATGTATTAGCAGCAAAAAGAAGTGGTCTATAAAAATTTACTGATATACCTAAAATTAGGATTTAGTCTACCATGATAAAGAATAACTGCTCTTTTAATTTCAGGTGGTAAATCTAAGGAATCAAAATCAGTTGAATAATCTGCTTTAACGATTTGTGGAATGAAACTAAATAGAGCATTACTAAATTCGATGGATGATTCCTTTGGCAGTTCACATGGTAGATTATCTACCGCCATAACGACAATACCATCATCTTTATAGTTATCAGAAATATTATCAGTCAAAGGATTATAAACAAATACAGGATTACTGGTCGTAGTTGTTTTACTAGTTATCTCGATAGCACCATTAATATCAACACTTATATCACCTATTATCTGCAATTTCATATTTTTTGAATAATATTCTTTAATAAATTTTTTTGTAATTAACCTAGGATATCGTTCTTCCCAATAAATGCAATTCATTAAAATAGTCATACATGGTAAATAACGGTAAAAAACTGATTGATAATATTCAGGATTAGAGTAATATTCTTGTAAATTGAATTTTTTATTGGATAAAACAGGTACCACAATATCTTCTTCTCTAAAAACAACTTTATAAATAACCTTATTTGAATAATTAGTATTTAGAGTTTCAAGCTCATTGGGATTTATTTCTTTTATAGGCAGAACATCTAATATTTCCTGAGCTCCCTTTGAAACATTACCATAACCCGCTAAACCTACAACAATCGGCGATATATTTTCAGGAAAACCTTGCATCTGAATTCTTTTACCAATCTTTCTAAAATGGTGTTTTATTTTATCAATGTCATCGTAAAAAATGGATTGTTTAATCTCATCAATAGGAGTTTTAATTTTTTTATATTTTAATCGTTGACCCAAAGCCCATAATGTATCAACCATACCAGCAAAGCCTGCATATCTACCAAAAAAAACTAATCGTCGGTTTTTTTCATCTGTAATTTTTTCATAATCAATTAAGTTACAACTTAAATCAATCATCTTTTTTAGCATTGGCATGTTATATTTTTGTCCTTTAGTTATATGTGCAAAAAAAACATAGGTTTTGTTTTTTTCAAAAAAATCAATTGGTATCTCCTTTACAGCAAAAATTACATTTGCATCTCTTAGATCTTCATCAACCTTTACTTGTATATTAAGGTACTCTTCATCTGAAAATATTCTAATCTTTGAAGGTTGAATAATTGTTGAAATATCATATTTTTCTTTAAGCTCCTTAACATGAGTGGGTATTATAGGTACTCTTCTTTCCCAGATGTTTTTATCTTCCCTTCTTATACCTAAAGTTAAACTCATAAAGAAATCCTTCCATGCTTTGATCCTCCAATTAATTTGATTATAAAAAAGTTATTGGTTATGATTAAGAAAATACTTTTACTAAGCCCCCAATCACTACTAAATAAAAGTGAGAAGTTAGATTTTTTGTATTTCATGATAAATAAAAAAAAAATAAAGAGAGATGAAGTTATCTCTGCATCCGAAATTGGACAATTTTGTTATTGTTCAATCGCATGGTATCTTCAAAAACAGGGTTTTAAACCAAATTCAGAATTTCTGGAAGCAGGTCAAAAAAAACATAACGAATTAGGTCAATTAATAAAAAAAACTGAATTAAAAACTTTAAAATCAAAAATAATTGGAGTTATAGGTTATATATTTTTATTCTTCAGTATTTTTTTAATTTTTTTTGAGGTGTTATTATAGAAAATATCTTTTATTTTCTTATTATTACTTTTTTTTCCCTTATTTTTATATTAATTTCAAAAGTTTTAAAAAACAATGTTAAAGAAATAAAAAAAGAAAACAATATTCAACTTGGTAAAATAACTTATTCTGATGTTCATAGAGCTGAAAAACCTTTGTTTTCCCATAAATATATGATTGTTGGTAAACCAGATTATATAGTTGAAAAAAAAGGATATAAGATACCCGTTGAATTAAAAACTGGATATTGTAGTAATCCTAAGAGTAACCATATTTATCAACTTGCAGCTTATTGCCATTTAATCGAGGAAAATTATAGTAATTTTGTTCCTTATGGTATGCTTATTTATAATAATCATTTAGAATTTAAAATACCATTTAATCCTAAAATTCGTTTTGAGTTAGAAAATATCATATATAATATTCGATTTTCTTTGAAATATAAAAATATTTCAAGAAATCATAATGACAGTAATAAGTGTATTAATTGTTCTATGAGGACACATTGTAACTATAAAATAATATAAAAAAAAAGTTTAAACAGAATTTTTACGAAGAGATAAACTTTTAATGATAATTTTCTTGTCTTTGCTTAGAATATTATGCGTATAGCTGTTTTATTAAAAGATCGTTGTAAACCAAAAATATGTACTTATGAATGTATAAAATATTGTCCAAGAGTACGCGCTGGAGATGAAACTATTGTTCAAGGTGAAAATACCAAACCAATTATTTCAGAGGAATTATGTGTAGGATGCGGTATTTGTGTCCATAAATGTCCTTTTGAAGCGATAAAAATAATAGGTTTAGCACAAGAACTTGACACAGATCTTATTCATCAGTTTGGTAAAAATAGTTTCAGACTATTTAAACTTCCAATACCAAGATATGGAAGTTGCACTGGTATACTTGGTCCTAATGGAATAGGCAAAACTACTGCAATAAAAATACTTTCAGGTCAAATAATTCCAAATCTAGGTGAATTTAAGAAAAAGGCGTCTTGGGAAAATGTATTAGAATACTACTCTGGAACAGAATTATATGATAATTTTAAACAAATTTCAAAAAAAGAAATAAGTAGTATAGTTAAACCACAGTATGTTGATAAATTACCAAAAGTTACAAAAGGAAAAATCAAAGATATATTAAAAAACATTGATACTTCAAATTCATTTGATAAAATCATAGATCAATTAGAAATTCAAAATGTACTTGATAA
>JBFEOQ010000007.1:0-44945 GCA_041550515.1 Thermoplasmatota archaeon
AATGTTAATATAAAACCAATAAAGATGGATAAATATGATATGGTAATTATCTCACCATCTATTTTTTCCAATCAAATTCAGAAGTTAATTGAACATAAAAATAATGTAGGAATAGCCACATTTTTGAAAACAACTGAAGAAATTTATAATGAATATAATGGGAGAGATGACGCAGAGAAGATTAAATATTTTATTAAAAATACAATAGAACAATATAGTATTAAATATGTCTTATTATTTGGTGGTAAGAAAGCTCTGAGTTTCAGATGGTATGTACCTTCTAGATATTCAAATCTTGATGATGGTTTTGGGCATGAGATTTTTCTGAGTGATCTTTATTTTGCTGATATATACAAGGAAAACGGTGAATTTGATAATTGGGATTCAAATGATAATGGAATTTTTGCTGAATGGGGTTTTACAGGAGATGACTTAGATTTAAAACCTGATATTGCTATTGGTAGACTCCCTTGTCGAACAAAAAAAGAGGCTGAAAATGTTATTAAAAAGATTATAACTTACGAGAATACAATCTTTGATGAAAATTGGTTTAACAGATTTATTGTAATTGGAGGTGATACTTTTCCTGACTCTGAGGGATATGAGGGTGAATTTACTTGTGATACAGCAGCTGAATATATGGATGATTTTGAAATTGTTAAACTATATACTTCCACGGGTGAATTAAATAGCCCTGAAGATATTATAAATGAAGTAAATCAGGGTTGTGGTTTTTTAATGACTCGAGGAAGAGGTGGAACTGATCGAATTAGAATGGTTATGCCTGAAGGTCCAGAATTTATTGCTTTTAATAATAATTACATCTCTGACTTATCTAATGAATATATGAATCCTATATGTATTCTTGGTGAGTGTATTCATGGAAGATTTGATGTTGGTATTTTAAATATTGTAAAAGTAATTCAGGGAGATCCTGAATATAATATATATGATTGCATTCCTGAATGTATAGCTTGGAGATTGGTAAAAGAGAAAAAAAATGGAGCTATTGCTTGTATTACAAATACAAATATTTGTTTTGGTGCTTTTGGAGATAATGATGATAATGGTATATTAGATGATGCTGAGATCTATGGTGGATTTTTAGCAGTAGAATTTTTTAGATTATATGGAGATGAAGGATTAAGATATCTTGGCGATATATTTATGCAATCTATTTTAAATTATATTGAAAAATTTCCCGTCCATAGTAATAAAATTCATAGTAAAAGTATTCAGGAATATGTTTTAATCGGTGATCCAAGTCTTAAAATTGGGGGATATAATTAAATTATTATCATCTAACTTAATTCTATAACCATTTATAACTCTAATTATCTATATTTTTTTTAATCCTTATTACTCTGAACTTGACGAGCAATCTCCTGAGCCCATGCTTTGGCTTTATCAGGCATCATAGTTACTTTTTGATCTTCCAATTTAGCCCATTTGTCAGGTATCTTTCCAGGAAATGAAACTAGAGATTTTGGTTTGAGATCATACTTTTCTACCAAGGGATTTAAGAATTTTTCAATAGCTTTTTCTGGATCCTCAATTGCTGTACCGCTTGATAAAAACATAAACAGATCTTTTCTATCGAGTTCTTTTTGTTTCAGGACTTTTTTCCAGCGACGGTAAACTCTAAACATCCTAACACCAGTTCCTAGAACGATGTATCAAAAGCTGCTACATCAGGTATATTTTGGGCAAGATTACAAGTTTCAACCATATGTCCATTTGCAATGAGTATCTCTGCTATTACCTTGGCATACACTTCAGAAGCTCCACCCTTCGTATAATATGCTACAAGTACCTTATTATCCATAATCAATGCAAATTAGAGATTTCCTAATATGTTTATGAACATTTCTATGATAATTTTATGATGTATTTCATAAATTAATTAAAAACCCAAATTTTACAAGATCAACATCATTGTCAGCATATAATTATGATTTACATAATTTTTAAGTTTGAAATAAACTTTTAAATTAATTAGTATCATAAAAATTATTACAATCATATCATTTCCCTATATTAGATGGATATAAAAAAAGAAAATTCTAACCTAATCGCATTTTGTGGTCTTTATTGCGGAGATTGTCATGGTTATAATGGGAAAATACCTGATCTTGCTCGAGATTTAAGAAAAGAATTAAGAGAAATACATTATGATAAATTTGCATCTTTCATTTCAAATTATTCTTTTGGCGAAGATTTCAAGAAATATGATGAATGTTATAAGGTTCTTGGAGCTATGGTAAAATTTCGCTGTAGAAAAAGTTGTCGAAATGGAGGTGGATCGCCCTTCTGTAAGATAAGGAAATGTGTTCAAAAAAAAGGATCTAACGGATGCTGGGAATGTTCAGAATTTGAAATCTGTAAAGAATTACAATTCCTTCAAGCAGTTCATGGAAATGCACATATAAAGAATCTAAGAAAAATTAAAAAATCTGGAAGAGAAGAATTTGTAAAAGGCAAAAGATTATGGTATCATAAAAAGAAATAAAGGTGTTTAAATGAATACTAGTGAAAAGCCTAAATATAATGGCGCTGTATTTTTTGTTAATAATGTTGAAAAATCAAAGAAATTTTATACTGATATCTTAGACCAAGAAATTGATATGGATTTTGGAAGATGTATTGTATTTATTGGTGGTTTTTCAATTTGGGAAAAATCTTATGCTCATAATATGATGGGTTTAAAAAAAGAAGATTTTACAACAAATAAAAAAGATGTAGAACTTTATTTTGAAATAGATGATTTGGATAAACTATTTACAAAATTAAAGAGTAAAAAAATCAAAATTCTACATAATATAATTGAACAATCCTGGTCACAAAGATGTTTTAGAATATATGATCCAGATAATAACATTATTGAATTTGCTGAACCGATGACAATTGTAATAGAAAGACTATATGAAAAAGGTTTAACACATAATCAGATAGTAAAAAAGACTCTAATGCCTGTTGAATTTGTTTTAGATGTTATAGGTAAAATTGATAGCGTTAAAAATGATAAATTTACTGTAGATATGATTGCAGCTTGTGGGATGAACTGTCGAATTTGTATTGGTTATTTTGGATACACTGTAAGTGGAAAAAAAAGGAAAATGAAATGTATAGGTTGTAAACCAAGAAATAAAAGCTGTGCTTTTTTAAAGAAATACTGTAAAAAACTTATGAAAAATGAAGTAGACTATTGCTATGAATGCTCTGATTTTCCTTGTTTTCATTTAGAAAAAATTGATAAAGAATATCGCAAAAAATACAATATGAGTATGATAGAAAATCTTGAATATATTCGAGATAATGGAATAGATGAATTTCTAAAGAAACAAGAGAGTAAGTATCAATGCTCTGAATGTGATGGATTTATCTGTGTTCATAATGGAATATGTTATTCCTGTAGGACAAGTAAAAAGAAACAATAATCTTTAACATATTTTTATTACAAGGATACACAAGAATTGAAATAGTTAATGTAGAAATTTAGATATTACACCGGATAATATCGCTGTTTATGATGTTTGGGGATATAAAGATGTGAAAAGAAAAAAATTTAGTAAAAAGTATATTCAGATTAATCTGCTACATTTTTAACATGAGAAACATAGTATTTTTTTTAATTTTTTTAAACCTTTTTTCCAGAAATTATATTAAAGTTCACTTATTTTCTATATTATAAATCACAATTTTTACAGTCTAATTGCTCACAAACTTTGTTATGAATTTTCCATCTCAATGACCAGTTCTTAATATCTTTAATGATAGCTATAAAATCCAATCCAATTTTTGTAAGAGCATACTCAGATTTTACTGGAAAATTTGAAGCATCTATATGTTTTGTGATAAATCCCTCCTTTTCCAATTCTTTTAATCTTGATGATAAAATTTTTGGAGTTATTTCAGGTATCTTATTTTTAATTTCAGAATATCGTTTTCTACTATTTACCCCCTTATAAATTTCAAGAAGAATTAAAAGTGACCATTTTTTAGAAATATAATCTAAAGTTTTATAGACAGTGCAGTTTTCATCCATTGTATACATTTAGAAACTATCTGATATAAATACCTTTGTATACATTACATACTTCGTATCAAAAAGATACTAGGAGTAATAAATATGTTTTGTTATCAATGTGAAGAAACTGCAAAAGGAGAAGGCTGTACAAACATAGGTGTTTGTGGAAAAAAAGGAGAAGTAGCAGATTTACAAGATATGTTACGTTATTTGTTAAAAGGAATATCTATTTGTAATACCAAATCAAGAGAATCTGGAGGATATAACCAAGATGTCGATGAGATAATCATCGATGGATTGTTTTCAACTATAACAAACGCAAACTTTGACAAAGATTTTTTTATAAAAAAAATTCACCAAGCAATAAAATTAAGAGATGAACTAAGAGAAAAATATTCTGTTGATAATAACCATGATTCTGTTACATGGACACCTAAAAATGATGAAGACATTATTGAAAAATCTCAAGAAGTTGGAATACTCACAACAAAAGATAAAGATATTAGATCACTAAGGGAAATGCTAACTTTTGGTGTAAAAGGAATGTCAGCCTACTATCATCATGCTTATGTTCTTGGTTATAAAGATAAGGAAATTTCAAATTTTATTCAGGAAGCATTAGTTGCAACTACACAGGATTTATCTTTTGATGAATTAGTTGCTTTTAACATGAAATGTGGTGAAATGGGTGTTAAAACAATGGCTCTGCTTGACAAAGCAAATACTTCAACTTATGGAAATCCTGAACCAACTAATGTCAACATTGATGTAAAGAACAATCCTGGGATTCTTATCAGTGGTCATGATTTAAAAGATTTAGAGGAATTGCTTGAACAAACCCAGGGGACAGGTGTTGATGTTTATACTCATGGTGAGATGCTTCCTGCAAATGCATATCCAAAATTTAAAAAATATGAAAATTTTGTTGGAAATTATGGTAACTCTTGGTGGTTACAAAAAGAGGAATTTGAAAAATTCAATGGACCAATACTATTGACAACAAATTGTCTGGTACCTCCAAAAGATTCTTACAAGAACAGGGTTTATACTACAGGTGTAGTTGGTTTTGAAGGATTGAAACATATACCTAATAGAAAAAATGAAAAACCAAAAAATTTTTCAGAAATTATAGATCATGCAAAAAAAAGTTCTCCTCCTGAAAAACTTGAGGAAGGAGAAATCACTATTGGTTTTGCACATAACTCTGTTTTGGGTGTTGCAAATAAGATTGTTGATGCAGTTAAATCTGGAAAAATTAAAAAATTTATTGTTATGGCTGGTTGTGATGGTAGACATAAACAACGAGAATATTATACAGAATTTGCTAAAGCACTACCAAAAGATACTGTGATACTTACAGCAGGTTGTGCTAAATATCGGTATAACAAACTTGATCTTGGTGATATAGATGGTATTCCACGTGTGATTGATGCTGGACAATGTAATGATTCTTATTCTCTTGTTGTTATTGCTCAAAAACTTGCAGAGGTATTTGGAGTAGGTGTTAATGAATTACCTATTTCCTTTAACATCGCTTGGTATGAACAAAAAGCAGTATTAGTTCTTCTTTCACTTTTATCTCTTGGTGTAAAAAATATTATGCTTGGACCAGTTCTTCCAGCTTTTGTCTCACCTAATGTTTTAAATGTTCTTGTTGAGAAATTTAACATCATGCCAAATACCAATGTTGAAGATGATATGAAAAAATTGGTCGCTGCAGTTCCTGTAGCCTAATATTTTATTTTTCATTAGTTGATTATATGAAAGAAAAAGTTATTATTACAAAGGAATTAATAAATTATCAAGAGGATTCTATTGTAAGTAAAATAATAACTAGTTCAGAAAAGGGTTCTATAACAGTTTTTGCCTTTGATAAAGGTCAGGGACTTAGTGAACATACTGCTCCTTATGATGCAATCTTACAGAATCTTGAAGGCGATGTTGAAGTAATGATTTCTGGTAAAAAATATCAATTAAAAACCGGGGAAATGATAATTATGCCTGCAAATAAACCTCATTCTGTGAAAGCTATTGAGAAGTTTAAAATGATTTTAACTATGATAAAATCATAACCTTATATACCATAATAATTAAATCTTATTATTTTAATAATAAAATAATGTGTTAGTTTTTATTAGATATTAGTTAGTATTTTTTAAAAAAAGGAAATCGTTGTAAAAATCTTTCAAATAGAAAATTGAATTGATATTTAATCTTGTATTTTGGCATACTAACTTCTAAAGGATCTGACCAAACACTTACAAGTCCATTTTCATCTTTTACACGGACTTTTATTGTATACTCTCCTTTTTTATCCCATATATGGCTTGCATTACATTCTTCACCTGATTTAAATATTCCAATCCAGTCGCTATTTGTGCCATCACCCCAGTCAAAATAATAATATAGATTATCATTATCAGGATCAGTTGCAACTGCAGCGTATTTATATTCTTGCCCTAGGTTTCCAGTTGGTGGTCCTGAAATACTAGGTTTTTCTGGTTTACTCCCCTCAACATTTATTCCTTGTAATTTTAATGAAGGATCTCCATATAAGTTGAAAGTGTAAAGATCGATATATTCATAAAATTCATTCCAACCAAAGTTAATGTTACAATAATATTTTGAATTATACAACGCATCACCAACTTTTTCAGAGTTTAATATCATGTTTTTGTTAAACTCATAAATGATTGAATCAGAACCACCAGGATTAGATGGACTCCAATCGAGCGATCCATAAGGACTTCGTGCAGAGGCAACAACTCCAACTGAAGCACCAAACAAAGGATTTGTCAATAAATCTGCTCCTAAATTACCGCTTCCTTGAACTTCAGGACATCCGACATAACATGAAACAGCTGTAACAATTGATGGATAATCATCATCAAGATTTGAATTTTTATTAATAAAATCAGGCCAAATAATCTCAGAATCCTCCGGAATATTATCTCCGTCATCTGATGACCATATACAATGAGCAACTCTATTTGTCCATCCATGCCCCTGCCAATTCACAATCGAATATTGACCATTTCTCCAATCAGAGATAAAAGATTCTTCATTTAATGCAGGCCAATCATGAGTTGAGATTTCTAAACCCTCTTGTTCACTATAATGACTAACTACCCAACCATCCATTAAATCTTCTTCTATATAATATGAAAGATCAGCACCATCCATTGCAGAAGATCCAATGCTGATTTGATTTGTAAAATAAAAAAATGCACCTGCATTCAATGCATTTTGTTTCCAATCACCTGTATCTTGCTCAAAAGCAATTATTTTTTCAAGAGTATATTTAACTCTACCTGCATCATTAGTAGGTATTCTACCAACAGCTACTTCTGCAGAAAAATCTGGTGTATCCTCTCCAAACTCACCATGATATCCATCACCATCACTATCCCAAGATTCAGCATCTGAACTTGTTAAATCTGCATAATAATAATCCGTAGGTACTTCTCCACTGTACATATCAAAAGGCTCAAATCGATGGTTTTCTGGATCTGGATAACAATACCGCATAGGAACTTTTTCATAGTCTCCAACAAATAATACATATTTTATACCCCATTCAATATAATAATTTCTTAGAAAATTTCTTATCTGCTCAGCAAGATCAATACCTTGTTGATTAGCAATTTCAATATCAGTAAGATTTACAATTTTTACATTAAAACCAATAGACTCCTTCCATTCAATAAAATTTGAAGAAATTATAGAATAAAAGATATCATCTGCAGTAATAATAACATAATCATATATATTAGTCAGATGAGTTACAGGCTTAATTATATAGTTGTTATTTGTGTTTATATTTTTATTGCTGTTTACTTTAATTATATTATTATCTCGATAATCTAAACATATTATAAGAGATTCGTTCTTATCAAACTCTTTAGTTGTTGATGATATAATTAAACTACTTGCTATATTACTAAACAAACTTAAAACAAAAAAAACGATTACTATAAAAGATAATATTTTTTTCATATCAATAACACTACCCTTAACAATAGTTAATCTAGTATTATGTATATTATATCTCCGATTACAAAAATTGGATATTATCAATATTTATAACATAAAATATTTAATTAGGTAAATTAAAAAAGAAAAAAGGGAAGATATATTTATTCTTGAATAACTTTAATTGTTGGTTTAAACATATAATTATTATTACCAGTTTCATGAATTGATTCATTTACCTCAAAATCAAGGATAAGCGTTGTTGTCTCCCCTTCAGTAATATTAAATGGTTTGATTAATTTGATAGTCTTTGAGGGTATTGTAAGATTGTATACAACATTATCAATTGTTACATTTGCTTTATTAACATTTAATCTTATTTGAGTATAATTTCCTATTGTCAGATTTTCCTTACCAAGAAATTCAGTGACATTCCTCAACTGGATTAAATCAAATTCTCTTCCTTCTTCAATTACTGTATACCAACCTGCAGTGGAGTTATTCCCAGATTTATGTACTTGTATAGTCGATATGTTTATCCATGCTTCAGTAATATTCAACTCACCTGGTTTATCAGTGATTTTTAACACAAGTGTACCTTGTGCTTGTGGTTGCTCAATACAACCACTTAAAAAAGATATTCCTATTAGTAATATTCCTAAAACAATTATTTCAATTTTTTTAAATTTCATTTGTCATCCCTTTTTTGGCGAACCTTTTTTTAAGTATATAAAATTTTTTATAATTTATATCTCAGAATTCCACCAATATGACCTAATTTTGATATTTCTTCGTCATCTGTAAATTCTATTTCAGCGTCAGTTCTTTCTGCTAACTCTATAATTTCTTCAATGACATCCACCTCCGATACATGTTTATCACATATTGGGCAAGATTTTATTGAGTTTGTTTTTAAGATTTGACAATTCTCACAAATACATCCCTTAATTTTATAATCTTTTTCAACAATTAATAATTCAATCTGTCCATTCTTTACAGCTTGTAAAGTATCATCCAACCCATACACTGCAAGTCCATCCTTAAGAATTTCTTCTTTAAGATTTTTTACTGTTTGCCTACTATGTTCTTTCTCCTTCTCTGAAATAAGATAGATAGAATCTTTTAAAATTTTATTTTCATCATCCAAGTCAAAATTAACTACATCTATAATTTTGTATTGAAGATGTTTTGGAAGCATTTCCTTAAATTTTATTTTTGAAAGTCCAGGACCTGCAAGGATTATTTGTTCACTAGCAATTTTTTCTAGCATTTCTGCAACCTCTAAAAAAAAACTATGAATTGCACCCTTACGAATTCTTTGAAAACGAGCTTGGGACCATCCACCTTTCTTATGTTTATTTATAATATCATATGAAATATTCTTTGTTTCTTTTATTTGCCCAAGATAAATAGAGAATATTTTAGCATGATTTGAATTAATAAGTAATAGAGTAAATGGTTCAAATTCATCTAGAATCTGAGTAAGAGGTCGAATATAGGGTGAAGAATCAACAATTAAAGAATTATTTAATTCCATTTGTAATGTGATATATTTAAAGAAATTATGTTTATGAGAGGCAAATATTGCAATATTATCCCAAATATTTTTTTTAAGAAATTCATTAATATCTTCAATTGTTTTTTTAAAATTATCTTGCTCATCCTTATTTAGTAAAGATGTGCAAATACCTATTCTTTTTTTTAAAAAAGATTTATCCTTATTCTTATTTAAAAAAATTGAAACAAATGTATCATTACTACTACTATCATAAATCTCTGATAGGTCCCTTATTAAATTTTTTAAATTATTTCTCATTATTTTTATTATTAGATGTTGAAAGCTTTCATAAGATTTTCTAAATTTATTTATATCTTAAAACACTCAAAATAATTATATTTTTATTTTTCAAAAGTCTTTTTTTAAGAAATTCAAACATTATAATATTTTTTTGAAATATTCCTAAGTTATAAAAATATATTATTTAATTACAAAAAAACTTATAAATCTAAAACGCATGAAAAATATTAGATTTAATAAATATGGGGGAATAAAATTATGGATATAAAGAAACTAATATCTTTTTTAATAATATTAATATTCCTTTCATCTAGTTGTATCAACGTTATTGGATCTCATCTGCAAACAGAAAAAAATAATACATTAAAAAGTATTAACTTTATAACTAAGAATATTGAGTTGAAATTTAATTTTTCAATACCTGAAATTATAATTTATGACGATTATTCAGTAGTAAAAGTTAATGGAACTAACCATGAACCTTTTGATTTCTTTAATTATTATCCTGGTAAACCTATTCTTCCTGTAAAAATTAATATGCTAAATCTTAGTTTTGGAAGTAAAATACTTAGTGTTAATTTTGAGCATTCAAATCCTGAAATTATGAATCTATCTGCTCCACTTATCTTAGGTCATGCTTCTTATGATAATAGGGTTGACTTTGATTTAATTTCAACGGATTTAAATTTATATAAAAATGAAGATCCTTATCCTGAGGAATGGGTTTATTATAATACTGGTGGAGGTCTAAATTATGGAGAACGAACCACTTTTTTAGTTTTAAAAGTATATCCTGTTCGATATTTAACCGATTATTATCAAATTGAATTTATTAGAAATATAACTATATCTATTATTTATGAAGAACCAATGGATCCGATTATTCAACCTCAATATAAACGAGATCTTCTTATTATCGCTCCTAAAAATTTTATTAATTATTTAGAGCCTCTTGTTAATTTTAAAACTGAACATAATATTAAAACAGAGTTGTATAGTGTACAAGATATATATAGGATAATGAGCGACTCTTTAAATGGTCGAGATAAACAAGAACAAATTAAATATTTTATTAAAGAAGCAATTGAGAAATGGGATATTAAATATGTATTATTGGTAGGCGGTATCAAAGGACAAACCAATACTTGGAATAATCCTGTTCGCCATAGTCATGTAGTTCCTACGGAAGAACAAGAATATCCTGAACAGAGTTTCATTAGTGATTTATATTTTGCAGATATATATGATGGTGAAGGTAATTTTTCCAGTTGGGATTCTAATTTTGATGATAATTTTGCTGTTTGGAATGAAACCTATAAGGAAAAAATGGATAATTATCCTGATGTATATCTTGGAAGACTACCATGTCGAACTATTTTTGAAGTAATATCAATGGTAAATAAAATTATAAAATATGAAGAAAAACCATGTGATAGAGAATGGTTTAATAACCTACTTTTAGTAGGTGGAGATAGTTATATAAATACCGGTCAATGGTCTGAGAATATTATTATTAACGAGGGAGAACGTGCCTGTGAAGCTGCTATTGAATTAATGCCTGGTTTTAATCCATTAAGAGTATATGCATCAAATGATGATATAAATCGTGAAACAGTCAATAAAGCTTTCAATCAAGGTGCTGGTTTCGCTTATTTTTGTGGTCATGGAAGTGCAGCATCATGGGGTACACATTTTGAACCAGCTAATAGTTCTAATTGGGTTACAGGATATGTATTACAAGATATGACTCATCTTAAAAATAGAGAAAAGCAGCCTATTACAATAGTTGGTGGATGTCATAACGGTCAATTTGATGTAACCATGTGGAATATAATATTAGGCGTTCAGGAAGACGGTTTACAATATTTCAACTGGAGGAGAGGTAAAGTTGGGCGATTTTGGTATAATGAATGGGTGCCAAACTGTTGGGCTTGGTTGCTTACTAGCAAATCAAATGGTGGTGCTATTGCCACAATAGCAAATACAGGTTTGGGAACTCATGGTGATGGAGACCAAAATAAAAATGGTATCGTTGACTATCTTGAAGTATTAGATGGTTTTCTTGAGTTAAGATTTCTAGAACTCTATGGTGTTGAAAATAATGAAATTTTGGGCTTAAATCATGGTCAAGCAATAACAGATTATCTAAACGTTTTCCTTAATGATGGTGCAAAAATGGATGTTAAAATGGTACAACAATGGCAGCTTTTCGGAGATCCGAGTTTAAAAATCGGTGGATACAACTAAATAAAAATTTTATTTTTAAAAAATAAAAAATAAAGAAGAAAAGAAAGAATAAAGAATTCTTTTAATTCTTCTTTAAGTATGGGAGACCAGTTCTTTTGTTTACTCCAACTTGATAATTTGCTGGTTTATCACAGGGTGTTCCACTTTTTGGTGTTCTCTTACTAAAGAAGAAAATTTTCTGGTTTTTCCCACCTTTAAGTTTTACATCTCTACAATATAATGTCCATCCTTCATGTGTAAAGGCCATATATATTACCTCCATAAGGAGAATAATATCATATAATTTAAATCTTTCCTTATTTTACTCCTATAAAATAAAGAATTATATAGTTACATTTAAATAGGGGTTTTAGTTGCGCGTGTAAAAATAGGTGATGATGTGATTAATGCATATATTCTTTTAAACATGAAACCAGGAAACAGTGATAAAGCAATAGAAGAGATGAGGAAAATAGAAAATATAGCAAAAATATCAATTGTTGCAGGTGAATATGATATTGTTGTTCGCGTTCAGGTAAAAAGTTTGGATAAGCTTCTTAAAGCTACAGATAAAATCCAGATGATTAAAGGAGTAATGAAAACAACTACTCAAATCATAGAAAAAGAGATAACCTCATGAAGATTAAAATCAGGAAAAGATATTTATTTTTCGTTCTTACTTTTGGATCAGCTATTATTTTTGCTTTTAATGCAGGAATTGATGCTATTGCAGGAGATTTAATTGATAATTATTGGATTTTATCTGTTTCCTGTTTTATATTAGCACTTATTGTATCATTTTCATGTAGTGCTTTTTTTTCAATTCCGTTAAAGGGTAAAAGTATCGGATCCATTTTATTTGATCCATCTTTCAAGCGTATAAGAATAATTAAAAAAAAAGAGGTTCTTTATCATATATTAGCAGGTTTTGGCAATGCTATTTTAACTATTGGATATTTCGCTCTTTTTTATGATAAAGCTCTTGGTAGTAGTCCAGCGGTAATACTTCCTTTTTCTCAGATTGTTATTATTTATCTCCTTATTGCTGAGTCAATCACTGAAAAAGATACACCTACTCTTGTAGAAATTCAATCATCTGTTATTGTAACTTTTGGTGCAATTCTTGGTTCTGTTAGCCTTACAGGAACAATAAGTGTTTCTGCTCTAGTTATTGTTTTTTTAGTTATTAATCCAGGATCAATGCTTTTTAGTTTCTATCAAAGAAAATTAAAGATTATGAAAATTAATGAAAAACCAAATGATGCGATAAATATTCGGCTATGGAATGTTATTTTTAGTTTATTTTTTACACTTTTATTAACTTTTATTTTTGATTTATATAACAATACAAGCAACATTATTGGTGGTTTAATAGCCTCAGTTCAATTTTTTGGATGGATGCTTATAATGGCTATTGGCACATTTTTCTCTATAGTATTATATATCAGAGGACTTGGTATAGGTAAAGCAAGTATTGCTCAAGCTGTAAAGTCATCTGCAATAATATTTAGTATACCTATTACAATAGTTTTATCGTCATTTGGATTAGCTGATCCCTTTCCAACAGACCCTGTCTTATTACTTATAAAAATAATAGGAATGATTATTTTGATGCTTGGCATATCTACGTTTGCATTAACTCTTACAAAAGCATATATATTTATTAAAATGAATCCAGGTTATCCAATTGAAGATACAATAAAACGTCTATGGTCTATTAAGGGGGTAAATAGAGTTACTGTACTTGCAGGATCATATGATTTCATCATTAAGATACATACACGGACTCTTATTAAGGGCTATGAAAGAATTCTTCGAAAAGTTCAAGAAATACCAGGTATTAAAAAATACCTCTGGCAATCTGTTCTTAAAGAATGGGAAGATATTTAATTTTCTCAATTTTTTAAAAATTTTTATAACTTATTTTTACATTCAAGTTTGCAGGGGGAAACTTATGAGTGGATTATTTGGAATTGTAAGTAAAGAAAACTGTATATCAAACTTGTATTATGGGACTGATTATCATAGTCATCTTGGAACTGAATTTGGCGGAATTGCTTTTATCGATAAAGATGAAATGCCTATTAAGAAAATCCATAATATCTCAAATTCGCAGTTTAAATCGAAATTCTATGAAGGATCTGATAAAATAATTAGCAATCTTGGAATAGGAGTAATATCGGATAAGCATGCTCAGCCACTAAGCTTCGAAAGCAAATTTGGACCTTATGCAATATGTGCTGCTGGTCTAATAACAAATAAGGATGAACTTTCAAAAAACTTAATCAAAAAAGGTATATCTTTCAGTGAAATCGATCATGGTGAATTTAATTCAACAGAATTGGTTGCTTATCTAATAAATCAAGGAAATACAATTATTGATGGCATCGAAATAATGTATAATAAGATCAAAGGATCAATATCTCTACTAATATTAACAAAAGATGGTATTTACTGTGCGAGAGATAAAAATGGAGTAACACCTCTTGCGATAGGAGATAAAACCGGTGAAATAGCTGTCTGTAGTGAAACGTGTTCTTTTAATAATATGGGTTTTAAGATTATAAAATATCTTCAACCTGGAGAGATTGTTTTAATTAACCAAAATGGAATTGAACAGATAAAAAAAGGAGGTAAAACCAATAAAATCTGCGCATTTCTTTGGATTTATACAGGTTTTCCAGCATCAACATATGAAGGAATTAATGTTGAAAGTGTAAGAGAAAGATGTGGAAAATATCTGGCTATAAGAGATCATGTTAAAGCAGATCTTATTTCAGGTGTACCAGATTCTGGAACAGTTCATGCAATTGGATATTCGATGGAATCAGGTAAACCTTTCAGACGAGTGCTTGTAAAATATACCCCTGGATATGGTCGTAGCTATACTCCGCTTAATCAAGAGATAAGAGATCATGTTGCACTAATGAAACTTATAGCAAATGAAGAAATTGCAAAAAACAACAGAATTATATTATGTGAAGATTCAATAGTGCGTGGAACACAACTCAAGAATTTTACAATTTCAAAACTTAAAAATGCAGGTGCAAAAGAAATACATTTACGTCCTGCATGTCCACCACTGTTATTTCCATGTATATATAATCTATCAACAAGAACTATCAATGAACTTGCAGCTAGAAAAGCAATAAGAGCGATAGAAGGAAAAGATATTGAAGATATTTCTGAATATCTAAATCCTCATTCTAAAAAATATAAAAAAATGATTGATTGGATAAATGAAGATTTAGGTTCAACCTCACTTAGATATCAGTATTTAGAGGACATGATTAAAGCAATAGGATTGCCTCGAGAAAAATTATGTTTATATTGTTGGACCGGTGAAGACTTCCAAGAAAATAAAAAAACTTAGTTAAAAAACCATTAAATAACAGGTCATTATATACCCGACCAAATAACATGTGCGGTATAGTTGGTATAATCGGGGAAAAACCTGTTTCACGTCTTATTTATCATAGCTTGTTTTCTCTTCAGCATCGCGGACAATCATCAGCGGGTATGTTGATTTATGATAACAACATAAATGTAACAAAAGAAGTTGGTCTTGTACGTGAAATTTTTAATACAGATAGTAAAATTGATATACCTGGAAATGCAGGGATTGGCCATACTCGATATAGCACTGCAGGTTTAGATGACATTAAATCTTTAAAAATTAATGCTCAACCAGAATACTTAGTTAATCCTTTCATTGTATCTGCTCATAATGGAAATATCTTTAATTGCCCAGAAATTGCTAAACTAACTAAAAGACATCCTCGCACAGATTGTGACATTCAATGTTTACTTTTACCTTTGGCAGATAGATTGTTTAAAAAAGAAATCACTAAAGAATTGATATTTGATGCTTGTTCTTTTCTAATACAAAATCTTAAAGGTGCGTATTCTGCATTATTTTTAGTCGATTCAGGTGATAATCCTTACTTATTTGCAATTACTGATCCATATAAAATAAGACCCTTAGTACTTGGAAAAAAAGATGGCTTATTCTGTTTAACTAGTGAGACTCGTGTTTTTAAAAAAATAAATTTTGAATACATAAAAGATATACCAGGTGGATCAATAGTTATAGTCGATAAAAAAGGTAATATTTTTGAAAAACAGATAATAAAAAAAATTGAAAAACCTTGTATGTTTGAATATGTTTATTTTGCTAAACCTGATTCAAGGATAAATAGTCGTAGTGTACATGATGTTCGTTATGAGCTTGGGCAGTTATTGGCAAAAAATCATCCCGTAGAAGCAGATATTGTAGTCCCAGTTCCTGAATCAGGTAGACACTATGCAACAGGTTTTTCAAAAGAATCAGGAATTCCACTTGATGAAGGAATAATGAAGGATAAAGATGAACGTAGTTTCATTCAACAGACACAAGAAAGCCGAGATAAAGTTGTAGAAGAAGGATTATCTTATTTGCGTAGTGTTCTTGATGGTAAAAAGGTAGTAATAATTGATGATTCAATTGTTCGTGGTACAAATATCCGTAAATTGATTAAAGGCTTAAGAGGTGCTGGTGCAAAAGAAGTACATATAAGAATTGGTTGTCCACCATTAATAGCTCCATGTTATTTAGGAATAGATATGCGCAGTAAAAAAGAATTTATTGCTCGTGACGGTAATGGAAATATAAAGACATGGGATCAAATATGTAAAGAAATTGGAGCAGATTCTCTTGCATATACAACTATTGAAAGTTTAACTAAGGTAATAGGCTCTGACATATGTCGTGGTTGTATTGATTTCCCAGATGGTTATCCCTCTGAATGGAAAAAAGAAGTTTTAGCTCTATATAAACTTGATAAAAAAGGTCAAAGGGCTTATAAACAGATTGAAATGTAATGTATAAATCGGTGTTTTATGATTGAGATAATACGTGGAACATTAGATGAACAAATAATTAAAATTTTACAAAAAACTTATCCAATAACTGTTGATGAATTAAAAATTAAACTTCATCTTTCAAAACAACAAATTATCAGAGTATTAAACAAATTATCTATTAAAGGAATATTGCAACTTGAACCATTACCTAATAAAACATATATAAGGCTTATAAGACAAGATTTCAGCTTTGTAGGTAAAAAAAGGCAGCGTAAATTTATAAAACATTCAAAAGGTAAAAGACAAAAATCAAAAGATTATGATGGAATAATGTATTCGTAAAAAAACTCAACTAATTTTACTAATAAACTGGCTATACTTTCTAATAATTTATTTTTGTTTTTTCATTATTAAGTTATCCAATAATTTGTATTACATGCTTATTTACAATAAGAAATTCTTTAAGACCTCCAGATTCCTTAAGATTTTTTAGTGTATTATAGTCTAAAATATGTTCATAACAAGAAATAACACGACTGCCGCTAGGACTCCAACTAGCAATTTCAATTTTTTTTAAATCAAAGTTTTTAACACTACCAAGAATTGTAAAAGATTCTGTTCTTATTTCAAACTCGCATTTTGTACATTCAATAATGGTATCATAAGCTAGATATGGGTTTTGATAATCTTGGATGGGGTCAAGCTGAATCATAATCATTTTACTTCCACATTTTGGGCAAAGCATAGATTTTTCCCCTGTTCTATCCCATAATTTTGCTATAATCTCCATATTTTTTTTATTGTATACCATTACCATCCTCATCCAACCTAATATGTATGTATATTTCTAACATAAATAGTTTTTCTTAAAATAAAACTTTAATTATTAACCATTTATACTTATATAATTAAAGAATATTACTAAGAAAATTTATTAGAAGTAGATTTTATGAAAACTATAACTTTTACTACAGATTTCGGGATAAAAAGTAACTATCCTTCTCAAATGAAGGCAGTAATATTAACTATTACACCGGATGCAAAATTAGTTGATATAACTCATAATATATCAAGACATAATATTATTGAAGGTGCATATGTTCTAATGACAACAGTTCCGTACTTTCCAAAGGGAACTGTCCATGTAGCTATAGTAGATCCTGGAGTTGGAAGTTTAAGACGAGGTATTGTAATTGTTACTAAAACACAAATACTAGTTGGTCCGGATAATGGTTTGTTGATTCCTGTAGCTAACAAACTTTCTCCTTTTCAGGTTTATGAAATTGAAAATCAAAATTTGATGCTTAATAAAATCTCTAATGTTTTTCATGGTAGAGATGTTTTTGCCCCTGTTGCCTCTTATATCCTTAATGGTGTTTTATTTGAGGAAATAGGTCAAATTATTCATGATTATATTGATTTAAATATTGAAAAAATAAAGATAACACAAAAAAATGTTACAGGTAAAATATTGTATATTGATGATTTTGGTAATATAATTACAAATATTAAAACAAATCATTTGATTAATAATTTAGATAAAGATAAAAAACTCATGGTTTTCGTTGGTAATAATAAAAAGACAATACCGTTTGTGAAAACTTATAACGATATAAAAAAAGGATGTTTTCTTATAACAAATAGTAGTAGTGGTTTTTTAGAAATATCTGCAAATCAGAGTAAAGCAAGTGAAAGGTTAAAAATAAAACTTGGTGATGAAATAAAAATAAAATTTAGTTAAAATTGTTTACTAATGTTGTCGATTGTGGTATATGTGTTACTTCCTAGATAGTAACATGGTTTTACTCTTTTGTTATCTAATATATCTTTTTGAAAAGCTTCTTCATCAATTTGAATATTTACAACTTCTCCAATAAAAAAAGTATGATCACCTAATTTAACTGTTTTATAAAGTTTACATTCAAGATTTGCATAGCATTCGTTTATAATTTTAGTTTTAATTTTTTTAGATTTTGAAAGAGTTAAATCTGTTTCTTTTATTTTATCAATGTTTCTACCACTATTTGTTCCATAAAAATGAATAGTATTTACTAATTTGTATTGTGCAAAATTTATAACAAATTCTTTTGATTCATTTATTAATTTATATGAATATCTACTAGGTGAGATGGAGACTCCATATAAAGGAGGTTTTTTAGAAATAGGTGTATGCCATGAAACGGTAATTGGATTTGTTTTTCCGTTTTTATCTGTACATGTTAAAATTGTTGCATGCATAGGAAATGCATATTGGTAGAATTTTTCAATATTACCAATTTTTTTAATCATTTATCTATCACCTTAAAATTTTGTTATTGCATCTATAAGACCATGCGCATAATTAATACAACCAAAGCTTGTGAAATAATCTTTTTTATCATTATAATATTTTGAATCTTTATAATATTGTATTGCAAGTTCTATTGTTTTTTTTTTAGATTGTTTTAAATTGTTTTTTTCTATTTTTTTTATGTTTTCTTCAAACATAATTATGTCTTTTTGAATACGTGTTTTTTCATCCATATGACATTAAAATAAAAAATAACTAAAATACTTTATGTTTATTTTTTTAAATAATAAGATTTCCTCCTAATAATAAAGAACTAATAATGCATAAAAATGCTGTTAGTAAACCTATAAATAACATTAATAATCCATATCTTATTAAGCTTTCATCGCTAATTCTTGCAAGATATAATCCTAACATTGTTAAAACGATTAGTGTAATAATAATACAACCCCAAAATGCCATATTTGGTGTAATTAATCCAAAATTTGCTATGAAAAAAGGTGAAATAACTGTCATTGCTGCGATTGCAGGAGATACTCCATCGACTAATGCTGCAAAAATTGTTGCAAAGCGATGTGATTTTTCATGTAATCCATCTTTCATATCTGTAAGCATTGCTCTTTCAAGTTCTTTTAGTTTTTTAGTTCTCTCTGCTTTTTCAGTCATATAGGCACCGCTCATACCTGAAGTACCCATTGCTATTGAGCCAGCTATTCCTGCACTTAAAATTATATTTGAATTTTGTAAATTTCCTGAGATTGCTGCCCCAATTACTACTCCAAGCATTGTTAAGGCACCGTCAAAGGCGTTCATTACAAAATATCTTCTTGTAATTGGTCCTACATTGGATATCTCGTGATATTTTTTCCATTTTTTTATTGTTTTATTTATCTTTTTTTTAATCATTATTTTTTCCCGTATAATATGAGGTTAATTATTTTTTTAGATTTAATTTTGTCGTCTTAATTCCGATTTAATTTTTAGTCGTTTTTAAGGCGACATAATAGAAAACTATTTAAACTTATAAAATCACAATATTATTAAAATAATCTAATAAAAATGGTGTAAATTAATGCAGAGATTCGGACAAATAGCTGATAAAAACATCGAAAAAATGATTAATGATATATTCAAATCAAGAGCTCGATCTCGCATTTATTTATATCTTTTGAAAAAAAATGGGGCAAAAACAGAAGAAATCGTTAAAGGCACTAAATTACATCCGAGTACTGTTCGTGAAACACTTTCTAAAATGTATTCTCAAAAACTTATTTTTAGAAAAAAAATTAAAAATGAAAGATTAGGAAAAAATCCATACATGTACTATCCCCTCCCAATGATTGAGCTTTTAAAAAGATATTCACAAGAGATACAAAACAGATTAAATATGCTAGCAAATCTTGCGATACAAAAAGAAGACAATGATGATGACCTATCCGTGAAAATACAAATTTTTAAGGGGGTAAAACACGGATGATAAACATTAAAACCTTATCAGAAATATTTGTAAAAAGACCAAGAACAGTAATTCTTTTGTTTGTTATTTTTACAATATTAATAGGTTTACAAGCAAGAAATGTTTATATGGAATCAGATTTTTCAAAATATTTAGCTCAGGATGATCCTACACTCCAGTTATGGGATAAAGTTAACGAAGAATTCAATATAGGATCTACAATAATTATTATTGTTAATCAAAGCGGTAGAGCGTATAATGATATTAGAAATTATGAGATACTTTCTGAAATGGATGAAATCTATCGAGTTTTATATGAAAATCCGATAACAGATGGACAAAAAACTGGTATTTCATCAATACAAAGTCTTTCAGTTTTAATGAGACAAGAAAATGCAAAGCCTAAACCAGAAGGTAATAATGATAATAGCATTCCAAAAGATAAGGATGATATTTACACATATATGGGTAGATTAACAATTAGTAATGTGAAAGGTGTACTATATAGTGATGATTTCAAATATGCTGTTATAATAATCCAATTAGATGAAGATGCTGATTTTGACTCGGTTTTATTAAAAACACAAAATGCAGTTGAGAATAGGGGTATAAAACATGCAAAAATGGTAATTACAGGAACTATTGCAATGCAGAAAGCAATACAACAGGAAGCTATGGAGGATCTTGGTTGGATATTTTTATTATCAATTCTTTTTGTTTCAATTGTTATAATATTTTTCCATAGAAGTTTTAAAGGAATTATAATTGGATTTGTTCCAACTGCTTTTGCTATTGTTTTAACATTTGGTACACTTGGAATTTTTTCACCCGAACTAACAACTATTTCGGTTGCTATAATAGCATTATTAATTGGTTTAGGTGTAGATTATTCAGTGCATATTATGAACAGATTTGCTGAAGAAAAAACTATAGATGATAAAACAGAAAGACTAGAAAAAATACTTAAATCAACTGGAAAAGCTGTTTTACTTTCTACGATTACAACAATGATTGGTTTTGGATCTCTTATGATATCTAGTATGTCACCGATGGTTTCATTTGGTTTCGGATGTGCTATTGGAATTTTTTATGCATTTATTTCAGCAATAATACTTGTTCCTTGTTTTTCGATTATTTTAAAATATGAAAAAACAGGTAGAATCTCTAGCTGGATAAAATTTGCAAATTTTGCAGTTAATAATAGGAAGAGAATGGTTTTTATCGCTTTATTTTTCGCAGTGTTATCGTTATTGCTTATTCCTCAGGTTACAACAGATGTAAACTATTTTGATTTAGCTCCTCAAGATGTACCTGAGATGGATGCATTGTTTGAGTATTCTGAAAGATTTGGAGGGGGTGGTAACTTTAATGCATTTCTAGTAGAAACTGCTCCGGATGGTCTTGAAGATCCAACTGTTATTAATGCTATATATGACATGCAGATAAAAATGAGAACCACAGGAGCAACTGTATCATCAATAGCAGACACACTAAAAGAAATAAATGATATACTAGATCGAAATATAATAATTGAAAAGTTTGCAAATCTTACAGATGCGGATAATATTATTTTTGATAAAATTGCAAAACAAGGAATTGTTAACAAAGATCATTCAAAAACATTAATATTGGTTTCTATACCAGTTGGTAAAAGTGTATCTGAAATAGAAGAAATAGTAAATCAATTAAATGACATAGCACGTACAACAAATCTACCACAAAATGGCCAAATTTCAGAACTTACGGGACAAGATGCTGTATATGTTGCTGTAAATGCAAAACTTTTTGATGAACAGACTAGTTCTTTGATGATATCACTAATACTAGTATTAGCAGTATTAATATTGTTATTTAAATCATCTGTATATGGATTTTTAACAATTATACCTGTTTGTTTTGTAATCATGTGGGAGCCAGGTTTTCTTGTTGCAACAGGTATCTCTCTTTCACCAATTACGATAGTAATTGCATCTATAATGATTGGTATAGGAATAGACTATGGTGTTCATATAACTTATAGAGTAAGAGAGGAGATATCAAAAGGTTATTCAAAAATGGATGCAGCAAAAATTGCGATAGAAAAAACAGGGTTATCACTGATGGAAGCGGCACTAACTACAACTTTTGGGATGTCATCAATATTTTTCTTAGGTATAGCTTCACTTTCAGAATTTGTAATAGTTATAATATTTATGGTTGGGGTATCTTATATAGCTGCAGCATTATTATTACCAATGTTTTATGATAACCGATTCATAAAATAAAAATATTATTTGTTTCTTTATTTTGAAAGTTGTTTAATTAAAGAATTTATAAATGGAATATCAAAAATTAAGTTAATAACAATAATAATTAAACCAAGAACTAACTCACTTTCAAAACCAAATTTACCTTTTATAAAACCATTAATATACGAATTAATAATAAAAATTAGTCCAACAATTAAAGGAAAAAATACTAACAAAGGAGTAAAAAAAAGCTCTGTTCTGATTAACTTTTTTGTATTATTTTCTTTTTTTAAATATTCCATATTATTATCCATATTTATTTCACAATCCATTTGATATTGAAATAGGATGTATAATATTGCTTGGTAAATTAAATCCTAGATAAATAACTATATTCCAAAAGATTAAAAGTAAAACCGCTGGTAATATTTGAATCATTAAATCATCATCAATCCACCAGAATTTTTTTATTTCACCTAAAACTGCAAAACATGCTCCTATTAATGAGGCTACGATCATTAAAAACCATTCTGTTGTATACCATGAAAATAAAAAGAAAAAAAGACAAACAAAAAAACCTAAGATATAAGTTTGTCTTTTGTTAAAACGAAGTCGTATTTCACCCATAATTGGATCACCAATAGATGCACAAAGGATACATGGAACAGCAATTGGTTGAGGGAAAAATGCTAATAAAAGTAAGATTCCTATAGCAAAAAATACATAGCTTCCGATACGTTTTTTTTCATACATACGTAAACCAAAGAAATGGTCACTACTTACAAAACCATTAATTCTAAGGGTTTCCAAGATTATTATTAAAACAACTATTGCTGTTAAAACCATAGGTTTTAAGAAATTAATCCAATCATAATCTGGAAGTAAATAATATACAAGAAAAGATGCACCAAAAGTATGGAAAACCCGGCGGTACCAATGTGCATCAAAATCTAAAGAGTTAATTTTTTCTTTAGTATTTCTTAATTTTTTTTTTGTATTTTCTATCTGTTCTTTTACAGTTTTTACCATGTTTAAACAACGGTTTTTTCTTTATCAAGAGTTACAATTCCTTGCTTTCCTCCAACTATTACTTGATGAGCAAGATTTATAAATAATCCATTTTCAACAACACCTGGTATATTCTTAATATCTTTTTCTAGTTGTTCAGGATTATGAATATACTCAAAATCACAGTCAAGTATATAATTACCGTTATCTGTAATAAAAGGTTCTCCTTGAATTATTTCTCGACGGGTTACTTCGCAACCAAAGCTTTCTAATGATTTTTTTGTTGATGTCCAACCAAATTTTATGACTTCAACAGGTAAGGGAAAGTCGATACCCAAAGCTTTTACAATTTTACTGTCATCAACAATAATTACAACTTTTTTTGAGTTAAAAGCAATAATTTTTTCACGCGTTAGAGCACCACCGCCTCCTTTAATCAGATTAAGAGAACTATCAACTTCATCTGCCCCATCAATTGTTATATCGATCTCTGGGTTTTCGTCAAGAGTTATAATAGGTATTCCTTCTTTTTGTGCAATACGTTTTGTTTTAATAGAGGTTGGTATAGCTTGTATTATAAGTCCATTTTTTACAAGATTCCCTAGCTTTTTAAGAGTATAGTTTACAGTTGAACCTGTTCCAAGTCCTACTATCATACCTTCTTTTATTAGTTCAACTGCTTTTTCGGCAGCAAGTTTTTTCAGTTCTTCTCTTTCCAAAAGTTCACCAGAACCAGTAATGCAGAGATAGTACAAAAATTTATACTTGATATTTTATTATGGGCTATTGAATTATTATGCTATTTAAATGTGATACACATGGATATTATCGTGGGGAAATATGCCCAGTATGTAATGAAAAAGGAAAATTTTTAATGAATGAAAATGAGCTAAACTCCCTTAGTAGAATACTTGCTGGAGCATTGCGTCATTTCCCGGATAAATTAAGTCTTATGATGGATGGAAAGGGCTGGGTAGATATTGAAGAATTAATTCACTCAATTGGAACAAGTAGATCTGGTTTTACGTGGCTTAAAAAATATCATATCCAAGCACTAGCAGAAACTGATCCACGTGGTCGTTATCAGATTGATGGAGGTATGATTAGAGCTACCTATGGGCATACGATTGATGTAAATACTGATGATTTACCAGAAGCAGATTTAGATGAATATTTTTATCCTGTAACTGAAGAAGAAATAGATATAATTCTTGAGGGTGGTCTTCATCCAATTGATAGGAAAAAAGTGCACCTTAGTGGTAGTATTGAAAAAGCTATAGAGGCCGGTGGAGTAAGAACTGAAGAACCATTGATATTAAAGATAGATGGTAAAAAAACAAGGAAAGACGGTTTGAAAATATATCATGCTGGTACAGATGTTTATACTACTGATAGAATTGATCCAAAATATATATCTAAATTTGAACAGAATAAAACAAAGGATAAAAAGTAACATTTTTGTTAAAAATTTTTAATTTATTTGAATTTTTAGATTTGATATATAATCCAAATTACTAAACTATTATATTACTTTAATTTTAGTTGGATTATTTAGCTATTTTTTAAATTTGAAAATATATTTTTTTTCTAATCGACTTTTACAAGATTTGTAACTGATTTATTAGATATCGTTAAGCCTAAATAATTGGTTATGTTACTTCTTACGTTTTATTGGGCTTGTAGCTCAGCTAGGCAGAGCAATCGGCTCTTAACCGATTGGCCAGGGGTTCGAATCCCCTCAAGCCCGTACGTCCCAACTGGAGAAATTTTCGGTAACAAGCTCTTTTTTTTGGCCTTTGTTGAATTTTTTAGACTTTCCTCAATGGTTGCTTTAAGAGTCTTATTAATCCAATCAAAAGGCACCAATTTGAAATATTGCTTTGCGTCTTTTATGTAGGTCATTGTTGTTTGTATCTGCTTATGCCAAATATATATACAAAAAAATACATTTTAAAATAATTTAAAAAATGATGGAATTTTTTTAATTGAAAAATGAATATACTAAATCAAATAAAATCATTTTCTCCAATAACATTTGGATCTATATATGCATTTAAAGCCAATGGAAATGATTGATTTGTACCAGCGATATAGAAATTTCCTTCAATTCTTAAGATAATCCAATCAGGAATAAGTTTAAAAGAACCTGAGCTAAGATAATCTATATATGGAATATTTATTTCTGTTTTTACGCAGATTCTTTCTCCAGAATGAAATTCACATGAATCCATTAACTTCTTACCTATTAAAGTTTGATATTCATTATCCTGCCGATAAATTGAGCAATTTAAATTTTTACCTATAATACTTACATTACTTGGATTATACATACTAAAACCAACATTACATAAAATTCCATTAATTTTTAATTTTATCTGAACTGGTATTTCAAAATCAAGTTCTTTTCCTCTAAAAACAAAATCTTTAATGTCTGGAATAATAATTGATGTATCTGTTGAAAATGATATATTTTTATTAAGCCCTGCAATCTTTGCTCCAGCAATACCTTTTAGATTTAAATTCAATATACCAAAATTAAAAGCATCATAATTAACTATTCCTTTTGAATAAAAAATCTGAGTTTTTTTAGGTTCAACTGTACCGCCCTCAATACTTATATTTCCAATACTTACACCATTTTCAGTAATAAAATCTAAAAAAAGATTATCTATATTATAGATAAGTGAGGTAGGATTACTAATATTGATTTCTGCTGTAAATTCGATACCTTTTTCTGATAAATCAGTAAAATATGCATTTGTTTTAATAGTAGGTATTTCCAGATTTTCAAAAATTTTTTCAACAGAGACATATATCATTAAATCCACTGGAATTGTTTTTTTTATAAAACCTAGTAAATTTACACTGATTTCTCCAGTAATTCTATTCTTTAATACAGTAAGATTATTAGATTTTTTTAAAACAATCTTTCCAATTTCATTAAAAGTTTTTGACTTTAATGAAGGTATATTGCCTCCGGATATCTTTAATGTTCCCAGCTCTTCATTTTCAAAATTCATAGTTGTTACTGTAAAATCTTTTATTCCTATGTCAAATCCATTAGAATTATACATTTTTAGTTTTGCATCAAGTATTACTTCCTCAGAATTAACATCAATTATATCAATAAAAACTTCTGTTTCTGGAGCATTAATAATTTGTATATCAAGAAAAATAAAAGCTGACACGATAATATTAACAATCAATAAAATTAAGGTAAAAATTGTGATAATCTTACTTTTTTTTGGATTTAAATCCATAAAATCAATTATTATAGTATATATAACTATAAAAATATTTCTTAAAAATAGAGAAAAGATATTTATAATAACATAATATTTTGGAAGTCGAGATTTAAATGATAGAATTAAACTATCTATATATCGATGTATTAATTATAACATTTCCATTAATTTTTTCTTTTGTTTGGAAATTTAAATATTACAAATTTTACAAACCTCTTGGAGCATCAATCCTTATAGTTGGAGGTTCATACATTATTTGGGATGCTTTTGTAACTTCAAGAGGAGACTGGTGGTTCAACTATGAATATTTATCAGGTCCAAAGATTTTAGGTTTACCAATTGAAGAAATTTTATTTTTTATTGTAGTTCCTTATGCATGTATTTTCATCTATGAAAACTTAGTATATTTTGTTGGTGATAAAGAAATTAAATTTAATAAATGGTTTTATCTAGGGATTTTTATCATATTTGTTATTATTGGTATTATTTTTTACAGACAAGAATATACAATTCTTGCTATGTTTTCAGTTGCCTTATTTTTCTTACTATGTGCATTTTTATATCCTCAGCTTTTAAAATCTCGATTATATTGGATGTATCTTATTCTTTCATTCATTCCATTTATAATTTTTAATTATTTTTTAACATCATTAATCGTAGTTTATTACAATCCTGAAGCTATTTGGGGAATAAGATTAACAACTATTCCCCTTGAGGATTTTTTCTATAATTTTTCAATGCTTTCATTTTACCTAATGGTTTACATTTATTTCAAAAATAGATGGATTGACAAAAAAATTAAAAATAAATCATAGTTTCATTTCAATAATTTTAGTTTAGAGGAATTATATGGAAGATAAGAAGGTAATAATAATAGGTTCAGGTTTTGGAGGTCTAGCAGCTGCGGCACTTCTAGCACATGATAATTATAATGTAACTGTGATTGAAAAAAATGAACAACCAGGTGGGCGAGCATCAGTTTGGAAAAAAGATGGTTTTACTTTTGATATGGGTCCCTCCTGGTATTTAATGCCAGATGTTTTTGAAAAGTTTTTTGCTGAATTTGGAAAAAAACCTGAGGATTATATGTATTTAATTAGATTGGATCCATCATATAGGGTTTTTTTTGATAAAGATGATTATGTGGATATTTCTGCAGACATGGAAAAAAATCTAGATTTATTTGAAAAATTAGAACCTGGTGCGAAAAATAAAATGAAAGAATATCTTAGGATGAGTAAATATGAATATGATATCGCAATGAAAGACTTCATTTATAAAGAGTATAAACATATTACAGATTTTTTAAAACCTAAGCTAATTGTTGAAGGTACAAAACTTCATATGTTTGAAAAACTAGATGGTTTTATTCAAAGATTTTTCAAAAGCGAAAAAATTAGAAAAATTTTGGAGTATACAATTGTATTTTTAGGTGGGAATCCTTATGATAGTCCTGCATTATATTCTTTGATGTCACATGTTGATTTTAATATGGGTGTTTGGTATCCTAAGGGTGGAATAGGTAAACTAGTTGAAGTTATGTACAAATTAGGAGAAAAACAAGGTGCTAAGTTTATTTTTAATGAACCCGTTGAAAAAATTATTATTGAAAACAATAATGTAGTTGGTGTTAAAACAATTAAGAATGAATATAATGCAGATATTATTGTTGTTAATGCAGATTATGCTTGGGCTGAACAAAATTTATTAGATGAAAAACATAGATCATATTCAAAAAAATATTGGAAAAAACGTAAGATTGCTCCTTCTGCATATTTATTATTTCTTGGTTTTAATAAACCAATTAAAAAATTTATTCATCATAACTTATATTTCCATAATAAATGGGAAAATCATTTTATAGATATTTTTAAAGAATTAAGGTGGCCAAAGGAATATTCATATTATGTATCTTGTATTTCAAAGACTGATAAAAATACTGCGATAAAGAATGGAGAAAATGTTTTTGTTTTAATTCCAGTTGCACCAGGACTTATTGATTCTGAAAAAATAAGAGAAGAGTATTTTGAAAGAACTATAAAACATATGGAAACTCTTACTGGTGAAAACCTTAGGGATCATTTAATTCTAAAAAGGATTTTTGCCCATAATGATTTTAGCAGTCGTTATAATGCTTATAAAGGTACTGCTCTAGGACTTGCTCATACTTTAAAACAAACAGCTATTTTCAGACCTAGACATGAAAGTAAAAAAGTAAAGAATCTTTATTTTACTGGACATTATAACCACCCAGGTATTGGTGTTCCAATGGTTATAATATCATCTCAAATTCTAAGAGAGGTCATTTCCAACAAATAATTACTTTATTACCAAAATCTTTATAAGCTATTTTTATATTAACAATTGTTAATATAAGTATAAATAAGATTGGAAACGGAAAAAATAAATGATTAATAAAACATTTTATACAATATTTCAAAAGGGGAGTAGAACATATTTCTACAGTAGTATTTTCTTCCCACCTTACATTAAAAAAGATGTATTTACACTATATGGTTTTGTAAGAAAAGCGGATAACTATGTTGACTCAATTCCACAAAATATAGATGCATATTATGAATTTAAAAAGAAATATTATAGCGCTCTTGACGGTAGAAAATCAAAAGATATAGTAATTGACTCATTTGTAGAGTTAATGAATAATAAAGAATTTGAGTTAAAATGGATTGATTCTTTTTTTGAATCCATGGAAATGGATATTACAAAAAAACGTTATGATACACTAGATGAAACAAAAAAATATATTCATGGATCTGCAGAAGTAATTGGACTAATGATGGCAAAAATAATGGATCTTTCAAAAGAATCATTCATATATTCAAAATATCTTGGACGAGCAATGCAGTATATAAACTTTATAAGAGATATTTCAGAAGATTTAAAACTCGGAAGAATTTATTTTCCAAGTACTGATCTTAATAAACATGGTTTAATAAAACTAGATTTTGATTATATTAAAAATCATAAAAATGAATTTTCAAATTTTATTAATGAACAGTTAAATAGATATTGCAAATGGCAGAATATTGCAGAAATTGGATACAAATACATACCAAAGAGATATTTGATATCAGTAAAAACAGCATCCGAGATGTATAATTGGACAGCTCAACAGATAAATAGTGACCCAATGATAATATATACAAAAAAAGTAAAACCAATTATTATGAAGATAATTTCTACTACTATTTTAAATTTAATAGATACTAACAAAAATAATTATACTTTAAAACCTTTTATGATAATGAAACCAACTTTAACAACAAGTTAATATCTTATATTTTATTTATGATTTAAAATTGGAGGATCATAATTGATAAATCAAATAACAATTCTTTTATTCGTTTTTCTTGTAATAATTACCTTTTTTTTTATGGAATTTGTTGCATGGTTTCTACATAAATATGTAATGCATGGTTTTGGATGGTATCTTCATGAGGATCATCATAGATATACTAAAGGTAGATTTGAAAAAAATGATATTTTTGGTCTTTTTTTTGCAATTCTTTCATTTTTATTAATATTCACAGGATTTTTAAATAATTTTGATATGAGATTTCCAATTGGATTTGGTGTAATGGCTTATGGAATCGGATATTTTTTAGTCCATGATACTTTTTTTCATAAAAGAATTAAAATTAAGTATAGACCAAAGAGTAAATACATTAAAAGAATTCTTAATGCTCATACAATCCATCATCAAAAAAGCAAAGCTCATAATGGAATTTGCTTTGGATTTTTATATGCAACAAAAAAATATGAAATTAAAACATAAACTATTTTAAAAAATTAAAAGGATTTATTCTGGTATAAAACAAAAATACCAGACATCCATCTCTGTAGATCCAATATTGCCCTGAGTATCTTCTGCAGTTGCTTTGAGTGTGAAAACACCTAACCTAGGTCCAACCCATTTTAGTTCATGATATCCATTATTAGAGTTATATTCTGCAGTTCCACGAAGTTCATCATCAATAAAAATTTTTACAATTAAGTCTTTGCTTTCATCGACATCATCATCTGTGAAAACTTGAACTGGTCTAACTCGAAAGCCACCGAAACCCATTGTATCATATATTAAATCTAAATAGGTTGCAAATAATCTTATTCCAGAGAAATGAAAATATCCTTTTGTTGGATTTTTAATTTCAACTATTGGCGGTTCATCTTGTGCGGGATCACGTACTGTTATTGATCGTGTAATTGACCCTTGGATATTACAATATGCGATAACAGTTATAATATCACCAATTTCTGCATTAACTGTGTAGGTATAAGTAAATAAATCATTTGTTGGTTGACTGGTATAATCCTCTGAAATAATTATTACATCGTTTACTTCAATATCAACTTTATTGACATAATGAATATTTGGTCCAGGTGTTTCATGAGTTATTGTAACAGATAATTCTGATAAGTCTAAGTTATAATCCAACTCCATATCCAATGGTGGATGGGCAAATACATTTGTTGTTAATCCAATAGTGCTAATCAATAGCATACATATTACAAGATAATTTACATATTTCATATATTTCCTTCCTCCTTATTCAACTAATATTTTACGAACATCACCAGAATCTCCAATAGGACCTAGTGTTGTTTTACTACAAACATAAAGCTCACCCTGCTCATCTTCACCAAATGATAGTATAAAACGATTGAATGGCTGATTTGGTCTAAGTTCAAAACGCTCATATAAACCTGGTTCAATTTCCTCTAAATAATATAATTTTCCATCTGGTAAAAAGAAGCTTGTACTCCAATCACCAAAAACATACTTATTTTGTAATTCAGAGGAAATACTGCCTCTGTAAACATAGCCTCCAGTAATTGATCTTCCCACGGAATGACTATATTCATGAACCGGTTTAGCAAGTGTTTCAATATCAATTTCTAATTGATCTGCAAGATCTAAATCATATGGATGAGTTCCTTCAAGTATACGCCATCCATAGTTTTCTCCTTTTGTTACAATGTCAATTTCTTCCCATTCATCTTGTCCAACATCTGCAACCCAAAGATTACCTGTTTCATCATCAAATGAAAACTTCCAAGGATTTCTAAAACCCCATGAATAAATTTCATCAAGACCATCGATTCCTACAAAAGGATTATCTGAAGGAATTTCATAAGGATATTCACCATCAACATCAATACGTAAAATTGAACCAAGAGCAGTATTTATATCCTGACCATTCCCTATGATTCCATGAACATCTCCTGCTCCACCTCCATCACCAAGACCAATGTATAAATAACCATCAAGTCCAAATGCTAACTGACCACCATTATGATTTGCTTCTGGTTGATCAATTCGAAAAATAACTTCCTCTGAGTTAGCATCAGCAACATTAGAATCTTCAGATACATGATACTCAGCAAGAATACTTTCATGATTTATGCCTGATTCCTCTTTAGGTGAACTATAATATATAAAAAAACGACCATTTTCTTTATAATTTGGATGAAAAGCAAGTCCTAATAAACCTCGCTCGTCATAAGCAGAATCTAAACCTACAATTTTATCAGATATATCTAAAAAAGGTTCAACTTTTAACTCATCATTTTCAACAATATTAATTATTCCTGTCTGATCAACAATAAATAATCTATTAGACCCATCTCCTGAATTAACAAGACCTATTGGCGATGTTAAACCAGTTGCAATTGTTTCAAATTCAACTGATAATTCAGAAAAAACTTTAATAAAAAATGAAAAAATAAAACCATTAACAGTTTTATCAACCTCATTTGCAGTTATTCGAATGGTAATAGGACCAAAACCAAAGATTGGAGAACTTGATATAATTTCCGATTCTTTAGATAGTAATAAAGTTATAGACCCTGTTTTTATCTTACCAATTTTTCCTAAAAAACCACCAGAGATAGAAATACTCCATTCAATATTAGAAATATCAATATCACCATTATTTAAAATCTCAACTTCAATACGAGAAAATTTGCTTTTTATATTCCCAATTTTAATCTCATTATTTTGAATATTTGTATTCATCAAACCAATTGTATTATTAACTAAAAAAATAATAAATATTATTAATGCAAATATCTGAATTCTCATAAATAAAACCTCCACCTGTTGATTATAAAAATGATAAAATGGCTATTTAAATGTTACCCATATATATTTTTTAAAAATTATATAAGAATAATGTTTTCTAAGATTGTAGTAAAATAACTATTAATAACTAACATGCAAGTTCTGAATTAAAAATCAATCTAGGGTTAAATTAATAACTTGAATATATATGTTATTATTAAAAAAAGTCAATGTTAATCATGAAGAAAAAAATAAAATTAATTATTGAACTAGGGAGACTACGATTTTTAGCAGGTGGATTTTTTCTATATACAATGGGTATACTATTAGCAATCAATTCTAGAGTTGAATTTTCATTTTTATATTTTATTTTTGGTTATGCAATAATGCTTCCAGCACATCTTTCATTATCATATAGTAATAATTATTTTGACATTGAAGTTGATACATTTAATAACCCTATTTCAATTTCCGGTGGAACAAAAATATTAATTGAAAATCCAGAATTTAAGACCTCTTTGTAAAAAAATTGCATTAGGACTTATTATCCTATCAATTTTTCTTGGTTTTGTTTTTATATTATTATTTTCTTTTCCAATTATATTTCTTGGATTTATTATAATTGGAAATCTACTAGGCTGGTTTTATACAGCACAACCTGTAAAACTTGCATATAGAGGTCTTGGTGAAATTGCTAATATGATAAACATGGGGTTTTTAATGCCTGGGATTGGATATTGGACGATGAGTGGAAATATAGATTTATTTTTCTTAATTTTTGCATTTGCGTTTTTAATATATGGTTTAAATTTCATGATAATAGTTGAAACACCAGATATGGAAGGTGACAAAAAAGCAAAGAAAAAAAACCTTGTTACTAAAATCGGTAGAAAAAATAGCTATAAAATAACAATTATATGTTTGCTTTGTGCTTCATTATATTTTATAATAATTGCTTATCTTAAAATATTTAATACAAAAATTAATTATTATGTAATATTTTTATTATCACTTTTCCCATTAATTATTGCTATTTATGGATGGTTAAAAAAACCATTTTTAATAAATATCGCTTCTAAAATCGCCCGTAACAACATGTATGCGTTGTTATTTCTTATTTTTTCAATTAATATTTATTTTTTTGTAAACGCCTATATATAACATATACATAAATATATTTTATTAGATTAATTATAATCGGCAAGCAATAATACAAAGAAAAATTTAATAGGTTAAATTTTATATTATTTATTGGGAGTTTATAAGATATGTCAAGAAATAAAATCATTATATCAATAATATTTTTGATTATTTTACTAACTTCAACTATAGCATCTGCACATGTTCCTTACATTGAAGGATCTGATTATTCAGAACAAAATCCAAAAATTGTTTGGAAAATGATTGAATTTTCAAAGGCTTTTTATAGCTGGCTTGAAAATGATGGAATTAATCCTTGTGAAGATATTGATGTATTTAAATTCAAGATAAAGAGCAATCCAAAGAATGTATATATTGAATTAATAGTACCCGTTTTTGAGGAATATTATAAGGATTTTGTTCCTTGGTTTGCACTTGTAGGACCTAATCTTCCAATTCCTGATCAAGAATTACCATTTGATTTACCAGATGGATACGGAGCAATAGTTAAAGAAAATGTAGAACCAGGAACTGAAAGAGAAACATTTTATGAGCCATTTGGAGGTAAATCATATTATTATGGTCCCATTCTTGATATGAATATATCAGAACCTGGGACTTATTATATTTATTGCTGGGATCCTCATTCTCAAGGTGGTGATTATGTTTTAGTTATTGGTAAAGGTGAATTTTTCGGACCTATTGATATAATTCGTTCAATTATTAATACAATTATAATAAGAAATAATGGTGAACTTCATATTCTAAATATTTTTAACTATGGGAAATTCTTTTTTACATTGGTCTAAGTGTTCCTGCAAATACTTGCCATGCTAAAGCTGATTTTGCTATTAAACTAAGGACAATATACATTTTTTCTCCATATAAATAATCTCTCCATTTTCCAATTTTTTTATACTGAAGAAACATGTTTATTGCAAATAGATTAAAAAAGATAGCAATGGTAATAAAAATGGCGATAACAAAATCTGGAACTGATTCTGCAGTTATAAGTGGAATAAAGATTACAACCCATGGGATAAATCCTGCTATACAACCAATTTTATATGATGTCCAATTTGTATGTTCTGTTGTTTGATTATGCAATTCCATCATTAAACCCATTAAATTCATTACAGCAGTAAGTGTAAATAATGCAATAATAGTGCCAATATCATAAATTGTAACAAGCATAGAAATTATGACAATCATGAGAGATGCACTAAATGAATATTCAATCCACCTTGCTGGATTCATATGTTTCTTAAGTTTTTTAACATACCACTGATAAAGAATAGATGCAATTAGAAAATGAGCTATTGCTGACATGAATAGAAAAAGTGCTACTAATGGACCTATACGGATATCTATAAAATTTACTGCAATTGGGATAATTGTTTGTGTTGTTACGTTAAATTCTGGTGTGGTATATGTTAATGGGAGTGAAAAATTATTACTTAGGATTAACATTAACGTTCCTTGAATAAAATGAAATACACCCATTATTCCATTGAATTTTCTTAATCTACTAAAGCATTCATCTCCAAGTTCAGAAAAACAATCCACCGCTTTTGATTTTGTTTTGTCTATCTGAAAGGTAAATTTTCCATATGTGTTACATTTTGGACAGTTTAATGTAATAGTTTGATTTGGCTTTCCTTTTACATTAAATTGATGTTCACAATTTGGACAACTTATTTTCCTTTCAATCAAATCATTAATCATATCTCATCACTCAATATATTATAATTGTTTATTTGTTCAATATACCAAAATAATTTTTAACATATTTATCCATATCAAATTTTCTTTTTAAACCTTTATCATTCATGTATCTAATTTTACCAAATATTGGTCTTTCAATCCATGGTCTATCATGTTTTCCAAAACACCATGCAATCCCTGTAAATGCATTAGGATCACGACCATCTAATTCATATTTATTATTCAAATAAAGTGCATTATCAAAAGCATGCATAGGATTTTTTGTCCATTCAATTATTTTTTTCCCCCAATACATTCTCATATATCCATGCATCTTTCCATTTTTCATCATTTGTTTTTGACATGTATTCCAATATGGATCATGAGTTTCACAATTTTCTAATTTTTCTAATGTATAAATATAGTCTTTTTCATCTTTTGAATGATTGATTAATGTTTGTTTTGCCCAATCTGGAAGACCATTAAATGAATCATAATTGTTATTATAAAAAACATAATTCATACTTAGCTCTCTTCTGACAATTAATTCTTCAAGATAAGAATCAACGCTTTTACTTTTTGATTTTAGAACTTCTAACGCTATAAAAATAGGAGATATCTGTCCAAAATGAAGATAGGGGCTCATGTCTGATACACAATTTAAATTTGGATCATTTTTATCTTCAGTATATCTACCGAGCTTATTTTTAATAAAATAATCCAATTTTTTTTTAGCCTGATCGAACCCCCCTTCAAAAAAACTAGTTGGTTTAACTGAATTATCAATATCTAGATTGAAACAAACCTTATCAACATTTGATATATCTAAAGATTCAATATTATATTTTAATGATTCATTATTTATTTTTAACTCTGCAACTGGTATCAAAAAAGAAGATAATTTCTTATTTATTTTAGATCTTAAAGTATATGCAGCATATTCTTCTTTTATTGAAGATTCCTCAATTGGAATAACAATATCACTTTCAACTTGTAACAATGGACATTTAATATTTTCAGCTACTTTTTTTCTCCATCTCCTCTGGATTTTCAAATAACCTCTATCTACAATAATTAAACAACAATTTTTTGAGAAATTAATAACACCATCATCTGGTGATATTCTTTGAATAATAAATTTAATACCCCGATTTTTTAATGATTTTTCAACTTCCTTCAAACCTTGAATCATAAAATAATAATGCCTTAAATTAGCATCAGGATATATATCTGATAATCCAAAATAAACAATTAAAGGTTTATCATATTTATTTGCTAAATAAATACTATATTCAAGAGCATGATTAAAAATTGTTCTTTGAGAAGCTTGCATCCAATATAAAATATATTTATTATCCTGAAAAATAAAATTATTTAATTTTTTAATTCTCTCCTCTTGAATCATATTATCAAAGATTAGGGATTTATAATATTTCTATTTTCAAATTTATTAACATAAATATAAGTATCAACTTTAACATCAATAAAAACAGAATCATTATTATTAACAAAATTATTTAATCCCGGGTGTTTCTTCAGATATAAATTCAAAATATCAGATTTATTACCAATCTCAGATGCAACACCTAATACAGTAATTGCAGTAGCATTTAATACATCTGATGAGTTATTTTTTCTATTATCTATTAAAACTGAAACATTTGGATTATTCATTAAATTCTCAAATTTTTTAGATTTTTTAGATGTTACAAAATAAATATTTTTAAGATCATCAGATGAAACAAAAGCAACTAAATTTGTATGGACATATTTTTTTCCTTTAGTAGCAATAACTGCATATTTTTGATTATTTAAGATATTAATTAAATAATCTATAGAAGCTTCATTTCTCATTTATATCACATTATTTTCTTTTTTCAAATCTTACATCATTTTTAATTATTTCAATAGCTTTTAATGCACTTTTTTCCTTGTTCTTAATTTCAAGCATAATATCAAAATTAAAAGGTTCCGTTTTTTCAATGAAATTTTTAAAATCCAATACATCTATAATTTCTGCATGTCTTCCTATTTTTGATCCTGGTTTCTGAGAACTATAATCAATCATAGGTATTCCGTCCTCATCATTCCAGGTTTCATTTACGGATTTATAACAATTTCTAATATATTCATTATTATTAAAAATCAAATGATGAAAATAATCAAATAATACAGGTATATCAATTTTTTCTGAAAGAATTAAACAATCATTTAAACTATAAATATGATCATCATTTTCAATAACCAACCTATTTTTTATTTTATCATCAAGTCTTTTAAATTCATCTAAAAAACGAGAAATACTTTTGTTTTTATCATCATATCTTCCACCAATATGTAGCTGAATTTTTGAATCATTTTTTAATTTCATCAAATCAAGAACCTCTGAATGATAATATAACTCAGCAACACTTCTTTCAACCACTTTTCTACTCTTAGAATTTAAAACTATGAATTGATCAGGATGCATCGAGATCCTTATATTATATTTTAAAATATATCTACCAATATTTTCAAATTTATCCTTAAAATAATCCTGCCAATCAAATTTACATATAGGATGAGATGCAAAAGGTATTAAATCAGAAGTTATTCTAAAAAATAAAATATTATTTTTAAAATTATATTCAAGCATTTTTTTAAGGCAATTCAAATTATTTTCAACTGTCTCAATTAATTTTTCCTCAGAATAGGATTTTAATCGAAAAGTCCGATCACCTTTACAACCTATTGACCAGTTAATACATGGATATCCAATTTTCATTGCCAATATTCCCTTGATGAACAAATACTTATAGCATTCGCATCCAATAATTCAACAGGATAAGGTTCAAAAAATGTTTGATTACGTAAATAATCAACACCAAATCTTAAAACCCATGATTTAATAAGATTTAAAGGCACACTAAGAGAAACCCTACCCTCTCGAAAATCGGTTATACTATTAAGAAACATTTTTTTCTCATCTGAATTCAAATTATCTGATACATATCCAAATGTATGTTGAAGAACATTTATATTATTAGTACATCTTGCACCCCTCTTAAAGACTAGGTAAAGATTTTGTTCATATTCTATAAATAATTGACTTAATGATATTTTTTTATTATTTGCAACAATTTGTCCAAGCTTTTTCAAATATTTTTGCCCATAAGACATAAATAGAAACTTATTTTCACTATGAAATTTTATAAGTTCATTTATATCCATTGATTTAATTACATCTTTGAAACTAGAATTTGTGTATATCTTTCTTAAAAAATGTTCTCTAATTGCAGGATTTCTCAGTCTAGCTTCATCTTCAATTGCAATACTTGGAAATAATTTTAATACATTTTCACCAAAAAAACCTGATTCCCTATAAATAGGAGCCGATTTATCAGATGTTGGATAAATCTTAACATCTTTAATTCCACAGGATGGAGATCTAGATTTCAAGATAAATCCATCGATATTCTCAATTTTTTTTAAGAAATCATTAGTAAAATCATTCATCTTTTTTGTAAAATCTTTACCAGTTTCTGGTTGAACCAATTTTTTTATTTTATCTTTTAAAACTACTCGAACAGGAGATCTTGGAATACCTAAACCTATTTCAACCTCTGGACAGACAGTTTTAAAATTAACAAAGGGTTTAATTTTCTTTACAAAATCACTACTAATCATTTGTGAGTTGTATCTACAGTTATCAAATTCAATACATCTACTTATTATAATTTCTGGTTTTTTAAAAGATTTAACCATAAAAACCTCCAATGTATTCAAAATATGATAGATACTATTTATAATTATTTTTTTCCAAATTTATTTCTCTCAAATATAGGAATAATGGAAAACCCAATGATGCTCCAACAAGTATTGTAGCAATAAAAGGTATCCATAAATGCTTTATTTTTAATTTTACACCTTCATATAAAGCAAATATAATAAAAACAGTAGCTGTAACAAATAAATCAAAGGCAAATAAAGTACTAACTCTGTTGATAAAAAGTTGATTAATAATAAATTGAATTCCAAAATTTCCTTCAATTAACAATGGAATAATTTGTGAGTAAGGCAAAATAAATCCAATTATACATAAAAAAAGATATACATATTTAATCTTAATCAATTTCAACACCAATCTCATTTCTCCTGATAAAAGGAGGTGCAAAAGGACTATTATATCTCATAAGCAAAGGATCACTCTTTATTTTGATATTATTTGATTTTAATACTTGGAAAAGTCTTGATTTATATTTTTTTATTTTTTTGATATTTGAATAACCTCCAAATTTAATAACAGCTAATTTACGTTTTGGTTCAGTTTTTATTTTAACATTAGAATCAAGAGGAGTTGGAATACTATTCTCATCATACGAGGAAGGCATAATAAAAGCTATAAAATCTCCCTTTGAAATAACTGGAGAAGTCATTTCGATTTTTTCAGAATTAATAACCGGAGCAGTCATTCTTATTTTTTTATTTATTTTATTATAACCAGATATATAATTATAAAGTAATCCAAACGCTTTATTATCATTCATATTTTCCACAAAAGCTAATATTAATTCTGGATATTCTCTAATTTCAATATTATCAATTTTTTTTATCACAGAATATCTTACTTTTTCAACCATAAAAAAAAGTTATTAGTTTTATTTTAATAAAACTAAGCCAAATAATATATAAAATAAATTAAGAAAAAAGTAGAATTAATTATGGGTTTTTTTTAGTAGCCAAGCTATATTTTTACCTAAATTCTTCATTGTTTCAAGACCTTCATCATCTTTTTCAACATCTCCAATGTTATAACCAATTCCAAGATTCCAATAATTAGAACCTGGAACAATCATTTGGCTAATGAAGAAAAAATGATTCAATGAGTTAAAAACATGAAGAGCTCCAGCTCGTCTAACTGCTACTACAGATGCTCCTATCTTTCTCTTAAGCATATCTCCATTTACTTTAGCCACTAATCCTGCTCGATCAATCAATGCTTTCATTTCGGTAGATACATTTGAAAAATATGTTGGTGAGGCTAGTATAATACCATCTGCATCTATCATTTTTTCGATATATTCATTTACTATATCATTTTTAATTGAGCATTTTTTATCTTGGTTTTCAGCGCACTTATAACAGGCAATACATCCATGTATTTTCTTTCCTGATAATTGAATCATCTCACATTCTATACCTTCTTTTATAAGTTCTTTTAAAACATTTTTTATTAGCGTGGCTGTATTACCGTTTTTCCTTGCACTTCCATTAAAAGCTACTACTTTCATAATTTTCTTGTAATAATAGTATGCTTATTAACAATATCTTTTAATCCTATTCACATGCTAACCATTAACATTACATTCAAAAGGTAATAATGCTATAAATGTAAAAAGATATAAGTAATCCTCTTTTGATAATATTATTGGTATTATAATATGCCGAAATTAAAAGTGGTAGAAATAAATAATATGGAATCTTGGGAATCAAATGTTGAAAAATCATCTGATCCGATATTAGTTATGTTTTATAGTCCAGATTGTCCACATTGTCATCTTATGGAACCTCATTTTCAATTCTATGCTCAAGAATTCAAAGGAAAAATAATCTTTGTAAAAGTGAATATAAAAAACAATCTCAACATAGCAGCAAAATTTGGTGTATTAGGAACACCAACCTTCACACTCTTTTGTAAAGGTCGTGCTCTACAGAATTATGTTGGAGAAATGTATCCTTCGTTGATTAAAAAAATGGTTGAAGATGGACTTCAAAATAGTTTAGAATGTCTGGATAAAGCAACCTGGATTTACCCAAATATGACTGGATATGCCTAGTAATGAAGTCATGGACATTCTTATCTGCAAATTTTAGATATTACCCTTTTCCAAAATCATTAAATATCTGTAAAATGTTTAATTTATAAGGAGGAAATTAAAAAAATGAAAAAAATTATTGTAATTTATATTTCCTTTTGTATTATTTTATCCAGTTTTTCATTAATAAGTTCTTCAAAAAACGAAGAAAATTTTGAAATATTTCTTCCTCCCCCATTATCTGTAAATATGTCCTATAGAGATGCAATATTTCGTAGATGTTCAGTAAGAACTTTTAAGTCTAACATACAAGTAAGTGATGAAAAATTATCTACAGTCCTATGGGCTGCTTATGGTCTTAGAAATGATGGCAGTCGTACTGTTGCAGGAATTGAAGGTTTACACTCAACTATCATTTATGTTTTTAGAGAAGATGCGGTCTATACATATTCTCCATTAAATCACTCCTTATTATTTTATCAAGAAGGTGATTTTAGAAGTATTGTCAATTGGCAACATCGTGCACCTATTCAACTTGGTATTGTATGGGATAAAAATAAGAATATTGATGGAAATCTTTCATCAGTTGAAATTGGAGAAATCGCACAAAATATTTATTTTTCTGCATGTGCCCTTGGTTTAGGTACGATTACTGCAGGACTTACAGGTTTTGATGAAATAGATTTACCAGATCATCAGATTGGTAGAATTGTAATGCCTCTTGGATATCCTTTTAATCAGCCAGTTTTTGAATACTGGCCTAATCTTTTATCATTTCTACCGAGAGTTCAAAATTCTAGTGATAATTTAATGGATGTAATAAAAAAAAGAGTTGAAGATAATTACTATGATGGTGAATTAGATAAACAAGAAATAAGTCAAATTCTTTGGTCATCTTATGGATTTTCATATTTAATTGATGTCACGAATTCAATGTCTAATGAAGTTGAAAGACATCGTACTATACCTAGTTCAAGTTGTACTTATCCTCTTGTTATATATGCAATTACAAGTACAGGAATTTTCAGATATTTTCCACATATATTGCATTTAAATCCATATTCTGATAATCCATATTTTTCCTCTAATTGGAAGTTTCCTGTTATTTCATTCTTATTTCCAATTAGATTTGGTGATTATAGGGATGAAATTGCTCATGCATCTTCAAAAACAAATATAAAAACTGCACCTCTGATTTTAGTTTCTGTTTTGCCATTATCATCTCTTTATTCTCCATTTACTTGGGCTTGGTATTATGAAGCAGGTGCATCAGCTTACAATGTTATGCTTGAATCTACAATATTGGATTTACATTCAGATATTGTTATACCCACTGATTTAGCTTCAATTAAATCAATTTTAAGATTGATTGATGATTCATTACCACTTATAATTGTACCTGTTGGCAGATAGTGAAAAAAACTTATAATCATTATAACCAAATAATAAAGCTACAAATATTTTAAACCTAATTATAACACCATTTTTATTAAGTATTATATAATATGAGATTGTAATTTTGGGAGGTATAAATCTTATGAAAAAGCAACTCATGATAGCTGTAATAATCATATTATTTGTTTCTGTTGGATTAACTGGATGTATAGGATCTGTATCAAAGGAATTTAATGAAGATTATGAAACCAATGAAAATACAATTTTAAAGGTTGCAAATATCAATGGGGACGTTGAAATTATTAGATGGGATGGTAATACTGTTACATTGGATGCTAAGATTAGCAGTTACAAGGGAAATGATGAGCTTGAAAAAATTAAAATCGATGTAATTGAAAGTGATAATGTAATTGATATTGAAACAAAATATCTGGGGGTGGGGAGTGTCGAAGTCAGTACTGATATGATTATTAAGGTTCCTAATTTAGTTACGGTTGATAAGGTAATAACATCGAATGGAGATATCCGAATTTCAGGAATAAAAGGAAATACAACGGTGTATAGTTCCAATGGAGGTATTACTATAACAGATGTCGATGGTTATGTAACTGCAACTTCAAGTAATGGCGATATAGAAATTAAAGATACAACTGGAATTGCAGATTTGAAAACATCAAATGGTCATATCTATGCAGAAATATTCAGCTTTAAAGAAAATATCAGTCTGAACACAAGTAATGGTGGAATTTCTGTGTACATAAATCCTTCGCTTAATGTTGATATTGAGATGAAGACATCAAATGGGGCCATATCTATAAGCGGTTTACAGTTAGAAATAACATTTTCAGAAGAAGACCATAAGGTTGGAAGATTAGGTGAGGGTGGCAATAAGTTGGATATAAACACTTCTAATGGTAATATTAACTTGTACAAACTAAACTTATAATTAAAATTCATTTAAAAAATTTATATGAAAATCAACAATAACATATTCGTTATTTACCGTATAATTCAAGAGAAAAGTTTATATATTAACGTTAATTAACATATGTTAATTATGGTGAGTTGATTGGATTTCTATCTTATTTTATCCCATTCTCTCCTATTCCCTCACATCCAATCAACAAACCCATTTATCTATAAAAAATCATTATAAAAATTTATTCAGGGTTAATAGCTTTGTCTCTAAAGTTCATTTTGACTCTAAAGTCTCTTTTTATACCAAGAATAAATATAATCTATAATCCGCAGGTATCTATGGAATTACAAGACGAATCGATTATAATTACCAAATATTAATGCTACAAATATTCAAAGAAAAAATAGAAAAAAGGATTTTATTTAATATTATTATTTAATCCAGTATTTCTCCAAAAAAAACAAAACGACCTAAAATCTTGTAAAATAGTTGGATAAAAGTGTTATATATTTTTGTTTTTGGTATACTAATCTCTAAAGGATCGGACCATTCACTTTCTGCATCATATATATCCCGAGATTTCACCCTCAATGTATAATCTCCTTTCTCAGCAAATGTATGATTGAGTTTACAGATTTCTCCTGAATCCAATGGTATCAAAGTTTCTATCAACTCGCTACTATCACTAAAGTTCCAAATATAAAAAATCTGATCACCATCTGGATCTGTTGTGATTGCTGTATAAGTGTATTTAAGTCCTTCTTTGCCTTGCTGTGGACCATCAATAATTGGAGAGTTTGGTGGTGCATTAATATACG
>JBFEOQ010000008.1:0-41364 GCA_041550515.1 Thermoplasmatota archaeon
ATAAAATATAATAATATGACGACATTAACAGGAAATTACTATTTAACAGGAATAGTAAAAACTGGATTACTTGGACAATACTATTATTTAGATATAATAAAAGCAGATGCAGTATAGAAATTATAATTTGATAGAGTTAAAATGGTAAAAAGTAAATGGAAGTATAAATGTAAAAATGGGCATATATTCAAACATCCATATACAGAAGAGCAATTATTTTACTCTAAACATATTTGTCCAATATGTAATGTTAAGGAGTTCAGAAAAATTTTAGTAGCTGATATCAATGAAGACAAAAAAACAGTAACTAAAATTGAAAAATAAAAAAAAATTAACTAATAAATGAAATAATTACCCTCTTAATTTTTTAAAAATATTTAAGATTTTTAGTTTTATCATTATTAAAAAAAACATATACTTTACATAGATTTTTAATGGTCTTTATATTTCTTTTATATATTTGCTTATTATTTTATTTTTCTCTAAAATAATTAAATAGTTTTCATTAAATCATTAGTAACTATAATAATGGGCTCGTTGAGATTTGAACTCAAGACCTCCGCCATGTCAAGGCGACGTCATAACCAACTAGACCACGAGCCCGGTCAAATAACATTTAAGCAGTGAAATAAGCAACTGTTTTTTAAATTTTTCATTTCAGTTTCTTTTACTAAAAATAACTAATTTTTATTTTAAAATAAATTTCTACATATGCAACTACATAAACACCTACTAAAAATAATAATAAACCTTTAATTCATTCGACTCTTTCTAAAAAAATATATAAGGGATGCACTATGGAAAAAAACAATAATATAAAAAAAGTAAATCACAGCATTTTTTTAAATTTTATAAAAAGAGAAGAATCAGAAGAGTCATTTTTTATAGGTTCGATAGATGATCTGCAAAAAGATTTATCTTTATTTTGGGAAAGGATGCAAAACTAATAAAATCCTAAGTTATTTGAACTTATTTATTAAATATTAAATATTTCTTTTATTATTATATGATTAAAATGACATATAAACATCCTAAATTAACTGTAGACGGTGTAATTATAAAAGAAGGGAAAATTCTTTTAATTAAAAGAAACAGAGAACCTTTTAAAAATAAATGGTCTTTACCAGGTGGATATGTTGAATATAATGAAAAAGTCGAGGATGCTGTTATACGTGAACTTTCTGAGGAGACAGGTTTAAAGGTTGAAATTAAAAAGTTATTTGGTGTTTATTCTGATCCATATCGAGATCCGCGAGGTCATACAATTACTATTGTTTTTTTAATGAATATATTTGGAGGTATATTAAAAAGTGGAGATGATGCATCTGATGCAAGATTTTTTGATATAAAAAGTATTCCAGCACTTGCTTTTGATCATGAAAAAATAATTAATGATGTTATTTTACGGGAGAAATAAGTTATGTTTTGTGAGAAATGTAAATCATTAATGTATCCGGATAAAGAATATATTGTATGTCGGAAATGTGGATTAAAAAAGAAAAAAAAAGGGAGTAATATTGTTATTTCAAAACAAAAAGAAAAAAAAGTTACTTTTATTGATGATAAAGGAAAAAGTAATATTTTACCAAAAACAAGAGTGCTATGTGCTAAATGTGGGAATAATGAAGCTTATTGGATTATTCGTCAGATGAGAAGTAGTGATGAACCTGAGAGTAGATTTTACACTTGTACTAAGTGTGGCTATAAATGGAGAGAAGATTAAAAAAGCAAACATTTATATATTTTTATACATAATATAATTTAATACTTAACTTATTATCAGAGGGATATCCAAAATGAATAAAATATTAAAAAAATCAACAGTAATTTTATCTATATTACTTTTTCTTATATCTGCTATGAGTTCTGTTTATTCGGTTTCTATTACTAAAAACGAGGAAATTTCAAATGAAATTTTAAAAAATATAATGATTATTTATAGAGTAGCACCTGATGGATCAACAACTCCTATTGAAATTAATGTTGAAGAAAATATAGATGATATTAGCAAATACTTAGATTATAAATGTTCTGAACTTTTTGAAGAAGATATTGAAATGCAGTTTCTAATAAAGAATCTTCAGAAAAAATACAGTGAAGATAATGACATTCTAGATAATGTAGGATTATTTAGAGTTCGTTCGAAAGGTAGAGGATTACATATTAAAACAAAATTAGGGCTTATTTTTTTCAGTAGTCGATTTATGATATTAAGAGTAATTCTAGCAACTTTTCTAATTTCCCCAAAAAAAGGTTTAGTAATGGGAATTTATAACAATGATGCAGGAGCAAACACCACCATTACACCGATAATCAGTACTAACACTTCGATAACAAACATAAAAGGAAACCATGTAATAATAGTAGGAGGATTCTTCGGATATACAACTTGGACAGGACGCCTATCACGTTTACGCGGATTATCTAACTCTCAATTACGTTTACCACGTTCATTCAACGGTTTTTGTACACTAGTATTTTATACACAATTATAAAACTTTTTTTTAATAATACCGTCAGAATTATAAACAAAAAATGTATACTAAAGTCCAACCTAAATTAATTCTTAATTATTGTTAAAGATTGGGGAGGAAAGATATGTTTAATGCAAAGGTAAAATCTGAGTTACTTAAAGGTATAATAGATGTTGCATCACCGCTAGTAAATGAAGTTAAATTTAATATAACATCAAAAGGAATATCTCTCAGAGCAGTAGATCCAGCTCATGTAGCAATGGTTGATCTTGAAATAAAAAGTGATGCTTTTGATGAATACAAAGCAACTAATATGGAATTAGGGATAGATATGGATAAATTCGCAAGTATAATGCGTCTATCCACAAGTAACGATATAGTTTTTTTAGAGTATGATGAAGAGAGCAATAGATTGATAATTAAAATTGGTAATCTCGTTCGTAAAATGGGTTTAATAGATACTACAGGAATGCCTGATCCTAAAATGCCTAATTTAGATTTGCCTGCTAAAGTTGTATTAAAAGCATCTGAACTAACACAAGGTGTGCGAGCATCAGAAACTGTCTCGGATCATCTTGCTTTAACCGTCAATAAAGACGACTTTGAACTATATGCAGAGGGTGATACAGATACAGTAAATCTTAAACTCAATAAAAATCTATTATTAGAACTTGTTACAGATAGTAAATGTAAAAGTCTATTTTCTATTGACTATTTTAGTAACATGATTAAACCAGTTAAAGGTGATGATCCTATTACTATTATGATTGGTAACGATAACCCTATTCGTGTTGAATTCAACATAGCTGAAAATAAAGGACATGTAACATATTTACTAGCTCCACGAATTGAATCAGAATAATTAAAATTCTTTTTTTAAATTCCTTAAAAGGAGGTTTTTTAATAGTTAAGCAAGAAAATAGAAGAAGATATATTGGATTCATAATTAATACAGAAAATAATGAAAAAATTGAAAAAAAAATTGTGATATCTGAAATTAAAAACCACTGTAAAAAAATGTTTAATAGAGATCATAAAAACCTTGGTCTATACCTTATTAGATATAAAGAAGAAGGTATAGGAATCATTAGATGTAAACATACTGAAAAAGAAAACACGATAAAACTTCTTTTAAATATTAAAAAAATAGGTTTAATAAAAACAAATATTGATACTATTGCAACATCAGGTACAATAAAAACATTAATTTGTAAGCATATGTCTAAATATTTTTAAAAAACTATTTTATGCAAATAATTATTCAATTGTATATGCAGGTGAATAATCTGTTAAGCGATAAGTTATTAAAAGAAATTTGTATTTCTTTATGTTAGAAGTGGATGGGATGCAGATAGGAGAAAAAAGTCTTACACCTGAGACTATACGCCCTCTTGTTATGAGGAGTCTAAGAAGAAGTAATATTCGAAAAAAAATAGCAGAATACCTTTTTGATATTAGCCCCAGTGGTAGTTATACTTCTGATATAGCATATAATGTCAAAACTACCCCTACTAATGTAATTGGAGCTATTCGTGGTATGAATTCTAGATATCGTGACGATGAATCTCTAATTGGTTTAAATATAGTTGAGCAAGTTGAAGCTCATAAAAATGTTAAAATTTATCGATTAACTGATTTTGGAAAAGAAATAGTATATTCAATGAAAGATAAAAAAATTTAAAATCAAATAATTTAGATGTTTTACTAAATGTTTTTAAAATTGTAATAATTACATTATAAGATAAATCTCTTTTTTTATGATAATTATACCAAATTTAATGTAAAATTTGTTGCAATTACCTAAAAATTTATATATTATAAACAACAAATATATAATAAATTTAATATAAAAAATGTTAGAGGCTTTACCAATAATGAAAAAAGAAAGCGTATCAATTAAAAAAGCTATAAATGATCTTTTAGAAACCAGTATTTTCAAAGAAATAGCTAAAAGAAATAGTAATGATTTTGCCCAGAAACTCGCTGTATGGTTAGTTAGATATATATTAGTTGTTACCTCTATGAACGAATCTTTAAAGACAGGATTAGAAGGAGCTTTATTTAATTTACATGGAGATAAATTAAAGAAAATATTAGAAGTAACAGAAAAAACCTTTCATAATGTTAAGGGATTAACAGAAGAAACTAGTAATTATATCTGGTAAAAGAATTATTTTTTTAAAAAAAATTTAAAAAAAGGAAGGAAAACCTTCCCCTATTCTTATACAAAAAATATTATTTTTTAATATTGTTTGCGTTTTTGATACCAGTAGTCTTTTAATTCATTTAATGCCTGATCTAAAGTTATAGTTGTTTTTACTTGAGTTATATGATATGGTTCAATTGGGAATGTTGTTTTATGTGGTAAATTCCAGGTTTCACATATATATGGATCAACTAATACACCAAAGTTATTAATTTGTCCATTGCTTTCTACCCAACAGGTGAATGTTCCAACACGGGAATGATACTTATCATATACAGGCATCTCGATTAATTCCTCAACTGGGTAGGTAGTTGGACCACATGGAATCGTTGTATTCCAGTATCTGCATAGTTCATCCATTGTCTTTGTTAAGGTTACTGTGTTCTCAACAGTTCGGATATAATCATTATAGATCGGTAAAAGTTTGTTTCCACCTCGGAAATAAGTATTTCTTACATAATCATTCATTTTTATTCCGAAAAAATATCCGGGATAGTCTTCGTTCCAACTATTCCAGGTTTTATCTACCCATCCAATAGATTTTCCGGTTGCGTCAAAAACTTCTTTTCCTATTAACTCGTTCGAGTTCCAAATCTTCATTTTTCTTTCACCATCTCCTCACTAATTTTATTATACGAATATACAAGGTTCATTTAAATCTTTTGTCTTTTTTTTATAAATCTCCTGAACAAAAATACTCCTAAAAAATGTAAAATATAATCCAACATATATATTAAAATCAAAACAAATAAATAATATAAATATCTAAATAATATTATAAGCTATATCCTAATAAGAAAATTTAAATTTTCTATTAGAATTAAAATATATTAAAAAAGAATATAAATTTCTTATTTTTCATCAAGTTATTTTAATAAAAAAATGTTAACGATTACTTTTTATACTAACAAGTGTTATGTTATTGTTGTTTAAATGGAGGAAAATTTATGATTAGTGACGCAAATGAATACAAATATAAAAAACAAGCATATCTAAACAGAAGAAAAATGAAACATGATATCGATGAAGAAAATGAACAATTTAAAATCTTTTTTTTAAAAAACTTATATAAAACTTAAGATTGTAATTAAAAGAGGAATAAAAGATATATTTTTTAAACATTATTAAATAGAAAAAAAGATTTTTCTAGTTAATATAATGGTTTATCTTGAATATTTTCATTCACAATAAGTATCTTCAACATTTATTATATCTAATACATGCGTTTTTTCTTCGATGAATCTTAGAATATAAATTGTTTTAATATTTTTATTATCAAAATAATTCTCACAATTTTCTCCACATGCATCTATTTTGATATCTTCATTGATTTTTTCATTATTTTTTAATAAATTATTGCTTGCTAACGTTATAATAGAAATATTAGATAAAATAACTATCATACATATTAAAATTGTATAAAAAGACTTTTTTTTACGAGCTGAAAATAATTGATCATATCTTTCAGTAATATTTAACTTTCGTATCTTTTGAGAGACTAATAATAGGGAGTTTGAGCTATATAATTTATTTGAGAAAATATTTTGTTTTTTACTTAATTCATTTATCTTTAGTAATATTTCCATGAATCGAATTTTATCAAATTTTGAGTTAATATATTTTGAATCTGCCAATAACTCTCTTTCTTTTATAATCATGGAATATAGAATATGAACAATAGGATTGTAAAAAAACATAATTCTAATGCTTTGAAGTAGTGGTTTTAATAAATGATCTTTATTGCTTATATGTCCAAGCTCATGTCGTATAGCAATCTCTAGTTCTATATCTGATAAATATTTAATTAATTTATTTGAGATAACTAGAGCTATTGGATAACCAAAAATAAAAGCATTTGGTTCTCCATTAAATACATATAATTCTGGGATTTTTATTTTTATTTCTTTACATAGTTTATTAACTATTTGGATTATTTTTGGATCTTTGCATTTTTGAGCGTTTATATTTTTAAGTATAAATTTATAACTGAAAATTAATGTAAAAATAAGGTAAAATAAACATATTAATATTAAGATAAATTGAAAGCCTAAGAAAATCAGTAAATAAGGGGAGTTTTCATGATTTTGTTTTTCATTTATTTGATTATCGGATAAAACAGAATAAAGTAAATTTTCATTTTTTGGTGTTTCAGAATTCAATGTATTTATTGAATAATTTGTTTTTGTTAGTATTAATTTTGATATGGTGCTATTGATTTTTTCTGATTTTTCTATAATAATAGATAAAATATTTTGATAATTAGAATAAGTATACTCATCCCCATAATATTGATTGACATCACAATCATTATTTGTTGGATTTGGTACTTCTTGATTTTTATTATCGATTTGAGTTTCATCCATTACAACTAACATAGAATAATTATCTTCACAATTTATCTCTGAAGGATTATTATTTATATCATTATTTTGTAATGGTATAGAAATTGCATTAATCGAGATTATAAAAAGTAATAAAACTGATATCATTAAAACTAAATAAATCTTTGATCTATCTTTTGGATGATTTATTTTTAATTTTTTAATAAGTATATATGCTAAAATGAAGAAACTAAACGAAGATAATATTGAAATTAATATTACCGTTAAAACTTCATTCATTTCTTTTCATCTCATTTAATTTTTTTCTAATTTTTTTAATATCTTTTTCGTTATCTGATAGTTCTTCAGCTAAATAACTAATTGTACTTTGTTTAAATCTAGTTAATAGCTCCCCCATTATACTTCCAACGATAGTTTTTTCTAATTCTTCTTTTGATAATAGTGGTATATATATAAATGTTCTCTTATCACGATCTTTTCTTTCTGCAATAATATTTTTTTCTACTAATCTTTTGATAATTGTTCTTACTGTTGAATAAGCCCTTCTTTCGCAATTTTTTTCTAATGAATTTGAAATTTCTCTTGCTGTTGCTTGTTTTTTTTCCCATAGAATTTCTAATACTTTTCGTTCTAGTGGTCCTATGTTTTTTATCATATTCATATGCTATGAATATAAATATCATTATTTATAGTTTGTCACGCTACTTTATGTAGCATAAGTTTTTTTATTTGGTTGATTAGTATTTTTAATTATTGTTTTTATGGAGAAAATACAAAAGTATATATACACCATTAAACATACCATAATATGTAACGCTACATTATGTAACGTTTAATTGTGTAGATTTAGGGGAGCAAAATAAATATTTTTAATTTATTTATTCCCCTCCCCCTTACAAAATATCCTCCACAAAATAAATATCCCCTATATCTACACTTTTTTTTGTTAATAAAGACTATTGAAATCCTATTTCTTTAATTTTTTTATACCAAGAAACCATATCTTCAGCTAATTCATCAAGATTATATTTTGGTTTGAATCCAAGTTTTTTTATAGCTTTTTTATTACCTATTATTCTATTTGTTCCGAATGATCTTACTCTAAAACGAGTCAATGATGGTTCTTTTGTAAGAATTTCATTAAAAAAAGCATTCAAATATGCTGCAAAATAAGGTATATGCTTTGATACAGGTTCAATTTCCATTAGATTTGTTATTTTATCGATTAACTCTTTAACAGTACAAACAAAACTAACAGCATTAAAAACATCATTTTCTATACTTTCAGCTGCTAATCTTAAACATTGAACAACATCATTTGGATGAACTAAAGAAATACATATATTTCCATTTCCAATAAATCGCATCTTATTTTTTTCAATTCTATTCAAAAGGATTTTTACAGCATTCCCCCCAGCACCTAATACTAGACAAGGTCTAATTATTGAAATATTTAAATCGGAATAATTTTGTAAAACATACTCGCACTCAAGTTTTGATTTATGATAATAATTAAATGGATTTTTTCTAAAATCCTCATCAATTTCAATAATAGAATTTGGAAAACCATAAATACCTGCTGAACTTGTAAATATCAATTTTTGAATTTTTTTCTTTTTACATATATTAGCGACATTACGAGTTCCATTAACATTTATATTATATATTTCACTTTTTTTACCCCAATCCATAGCATAAGCAGCATTATGAAAAACAATTTCAACATTTTGAAATGCTTTTTCAATAGTGTATTCTTTTGTAACATCCCCTAAAAAAATATCTATATCTTTATTTTTATATAATTTTTGTCTTGTTAATATACATACTTCGTAATCATTTCTTATTAAATCATTTACTAAATATCTTCCAATAAAACCTGTTGCACCTGTTACTAAAACTTTCATAGTTTTATGAATAAAGATATTTGTTTTTTAACTTTGTTTAAATAAATAATAATAAAAAATAATTTGTTTGATAAAAAAAATCTTTAAATATCAAAAATTTAAAAAATTTAATTTGAATTATCATTGGATAGATAACCCAAAAGTAAAAAAGTCCCCCACACAATTTTTACAATGAGTATCTACCCAATAATTAGTTTTTGTTTTATTTAATATATATAGTTTGTGCTAATAATTGTCATGTCTAAAATTAACAAAAAAGTATATTATTTCTTAAATAATTTTTTGGATGTTTTATATACAGTTATAATAAGTTTTAAATTGATCTAATACATATTAAGAAACAAATTTTCAAATTAAATATCAATGAAAAACTTTAAACTGGGGGAGAAAAAATATGAATAAGAAAATAATTGTAATTCTTTTAACGCTATTACTTATAGTAACTATATTAACCTGTGTTAATGGAAAAGAAAGAGTCTTAAGAGATGCACTATCTATGAATATGCTAATTGAACGACCTGTGATAATGCTAACTGGTTATTGGAATCCAACAGGTAAAATGTTAATAAATTTTAGTACGGATCCTCAATTAAATCCAAATGGCTGGGAAGGAGAAAATTGGGAAGAGTTAGGCTATGATATTTATTCATATTTCCCAGATCCTGATAAAAATTATTTGGGTAATTTTGAAGTTGATTATCAAGATACCTGGAATGATTTTTGGGATATTACAAATCAAATTCATCCAATTGCTATTATAAGTTTTGGTGCGGGTAATGGACCATGGGAAATTGAATATAATGCTCGTAATCTTGATAATTGGATTAATGATTACGAATATCCTTTTCAACCAACACCTTGCCCACCTGATGATACAGTAGATGTAGGATATATTAGACATTCATCTTTACCTGTTGAACAGATCGCAGATGCAGTTAATAACCAAACAAATATTCAAGCTTGGGTTGATTGGGATGATAATCCTGGTAAGTTTTTATGTGAATATATAGCATATCTAGGTATGTGGTATCAAAATATTCACTCGAATATTGATGATCCTTATCCTTGTCTGGCAGCTGGTTTTGTTCATGTAAAGTCAAACATTGTTGTAGATGAAGCAATGGAAGCAACGAAAATTACAATTCGTGAGACAATTAAAATTCTGTTTGTTAATAGCAATCCATTTCCACCAATAATAACTGGTCAGGATAAAGGAGAAACTAATAAAGAATATGAATACAAATTTATTTCTATAGATCCGGAAGGAGATGATATAACCTATTGTATCAATTGGGGAGATAATACTAGTGAGGTTTTCTTAGGTCCTTACCCATCTAATGAAGAAATATCAACTACTTATACATGGTCTGAAAAAGGTAATTATACAATTAAGGCTAAAGCGATTGATATTTATGGAGCTGAAAGTAACTGGTCAATACTTGAAGTAAATATGCCAAAAACATATATCCATTATACTTCAAATCCAATAATGCAAAAACTAATGAATATATTTGAAAAAAATTCTTTAATTAAAAAGCTAATTAATCAAAATCATTTCTAAAAAAACTCTAAATCTTTTTTCTGTTTCTAATGTTCGCTTAATAAAATATAAAACAAAAAGAAATTAATAAACAAAAAGTTATTTTAAAATTGTAATAATAAAAGGAATTAATATGAGGATAAAAATCAACAATTCAATAATTGAACTTCTAAAAGGGGATATTACTAATGAATCAACAGATGCCATTGTCAATGCTGCTAACCAAAGACTTGTTGGAGGTGGTGGTGTAGATGGTGCAATACATAAAGCAGGAGGACCATCAATAATGCATGAATGTCAGAAAATTGGTAGTTGTCCTCCAGGACACTCAATTATTACCACTGCAGGAAATCTAAAAGCAAAAAAGGTAATACATACAGTTGGGCCCATATACCATGGGGGTAATAAAAACGAAGCAGAAATCCTTAAAAGTGCATATTTAGAAAGTTTAAAACTTGCTTCTTTAAAAAAGTTAAAAAGCATATCTTTCCCAGCAATAAGTACAGGTATCTATGGTTACCCTATACATGAAGCTGCACATATAGCTTTGAAAACAACAATTAAATACCTTGAAAAAAATAATAATATTGAATATGTACGCTTTATTCTCTTTGAACAAAAAACCTATAATATATTTATTGAGGAGCTAAATAAACTACAAAAATAAATATAGTTTATGATAAAAATAAGCAAGTCTATAATTAATAAACTGATATATTATTAAAGTTAAATTTAATCTCAATACTTTTTAAGAAGTATTTTTTAAATAGTTAATATCGTCTTTTTCATTATTATATAATTTTCCCACATTTTGTTAATTTAATATAATAATACTCTGACTATCAAAATAATTTTCACCAAGTAATAATTCTACAAAATTAATGGGATTTTATATTACAAAGCTTAACTTTTAGCTAAATTCCCTTCCACAGTCTAAATAATTAAGAAAAAGAAGACATTAAATTTAAAGAATTGGACTGTTGGTAAATTATAAGTGGCGGTTCAGAATTCCTCATTAAGAAATGTAACACTTGTTACGTTTAATAAATTAAAAAACATAATTAGAATAAACCAAACTTTTATAAATCAAATAATTTAAGCCTAATTTAAGCCGCCACTGGTAAATATTACGCTTAGAATACATGCCTAAAAAAATTTTAAGATAATATGTAGAAAACTGTAACAAAAACTGTAACAAAACTGTAACAATACCATAGCTGGTAAATCTTATAAGATTTTATCCAGCATTCTGTAAAAATTATTACCCTCTGATTATTCTAAATTGATATAATTAAAAAACTAATCAATGTCAACGATTATATGTATTTATTTTATCCCATTTAATAATCCGTATACTCAAGCCGCTGGTGGGAATTGAACCCACGACCTATTCCTTACCAAGGAATCGCTATACCTCTAAGCCACAGCGGCAAAAATTAAAATCTTGAATACATAATGTTTTAATCTACTTTTTGCAAAAACTACTTTAAATGCAAAAATTATTCTATAACTAAACTTTTTCAATTTATTGGTAAAAAAATTATGAACCCAATAGAGCTACCAGACGTTCAATCAAGTCCTTCAACATCAAATTTTAAATTAACAAGAGTTGGAGTAACAGGTGTAAAAAAACTTGTTCATATTAAAAGACCATGTAAAAAATATACAATGTCACTAGTAGTAACAATGGATCTTTTTGTTGATCTACCAGCTTTTCAAAAAGGAAGTCATATGTCTAGAAACCTAGAATTAGTATCAGATATAATTGATATAAATCTAAAGAAACCTGTAACAGATCTTGAATCTTTTTGTGCACAAACAGCAAAACAACTTCTCATAAAACATGAATACGCAACTTTTTCAGAAGTTAAAGCAGAAGCAGATTATTTCATGGAAAGAAAATATCCTGATGGTAAAACTGGATTAGAACCTTACAAACTTGTAGCTGAGGCCAGGGCAAAAAAGAATGGAGAAGTTAAAAAACTAATAGGTGTAAAAGTAATAGGAATGACTGCTTGTCCCTGTGCACGTGAAGTAATTAAAACAATTGGAAAATATAACGAGAAAGATATTCCACCAACACATAATCAGCGAAATATCACAACTTTAATGATAGAAGTCCCTGGCGAGGATAAAACTGTTGATGCAAATGATCTTATAGATATTGCAGAAAACTCTTTCAGCAGCCCAACATTTGGAATTTTAAAACGTGCTGAGGAAGGAAAAATTGTTTATAACGCCCATCTGAATCCAAAGTTTGTAGAAGATGTTGTTAGAGACATACTCAGTTTAATTCTTAAAAAATATAAAAATTTACCTGATGATGTTATAGTAGTAGTGAAAAGTGAGAGTGAGGAATCTATTCATAAACACAATGCATTTGCAGAACGTGTAACTACACTTGGTGAACTTAGGAAATAACTATGAGTTGGGTAAAAGACGTAAAAAAAGTTTTACGTGATGCCTATAATACAAGTTTAATACTTTTTAAAATAATTATACCAGTTAGTATAATTGTAAAGATATTTAGTGAATTGGGTTTAATTAAGGTTATAGGCGAAGGAATTTCACCAATTATGGGATTAGTAGGATTACCTGGTGATTTTGGAATTGTATGGGTAACAACAATGCTTATCAATATTTATGGGGGAATGATAGTATTTTTTAATTTATCATTAATTAACACATATACTGTTGCTCAAGTTACAATCCTTGGGACAATGATGCTTTTTGCACATACTCTACCAGTAGAAGTACGAATTGCTCATAAAGCAGGGGTTCGAGCATGGTTCACTATTTCACTTCGTATCGGTTGCGCATTTTTAATAGGTTTCATACTAAATTTTATTTTTGAAAAATTTAATATTTTACAATATGAAAATAAATTAATATGGCAACCAAATATTACAAATCCTACACTTTTTCAATGGATTATTGATCAACTTAGAAACTATTTAATGATTTTTTTTATTATATTAGGTTTAATAATTCTTATACATATCTTGAAAAGAATTGGGATAATGCAAAAATTCAATGATTTAATGGAACCCGGTTTAAGAGCACTTGGGATGAGTAAAAATGCAGCACCAGTAACAATAATTGGAATGACCTTAGGTTTATCTTATGGAGGAGGACTAATAATTAAAGAAGTTAAAGATAAAATTCTAAATAAAAAAGATGTATTTCTATCTTTAAGTCTAATGGGTCTTTCACATAGTTTAATAGAAGATACTTTATTAATGGTTGCAATTGGTGCAAATCTAATAGGTATTCTTGGTGCAAGAATTATTTTCACAATCATTATAATATATATACTAATTAGAATTGTCAAATATATATCTAAAAAAAATTTTGAACTTTTATTTACCAGATAAAAAAGGTAATTTGAAAGCCTTTAATATAAGATTTTAATTACAGGATTTTATGTCAAAATATAAAATAGCATGGTTACCAGGTGATGGGGTAGGAAATGATGTAATGGATGCAGCAAGAATAGTCTTAGATACTATTGAGCTTAATGCTGAATATATTCCTGGTGATATTGGTTGGGAATTTTGGAAATCGGAAGGAGATCCACTACCTCAGCGAACAATTGAATTATTAAAAGATACTGATTGCTGTCTTTTTGGAGCTATAACAAGTAAACCAAAAGACGAAGCAGCAAAAGAACTAAATCCAAAGCTTAGAAAAAAAGGCTATATATATTCTAGTCCAATAGTAAGACTTAGACAAATATTTAACCTTCATACAAACATGCGACCCTGCAAAGCTTATAAAGGTAATCCTTTAAACTATAGAGATGATATAGATATCATAGTATTTAGAGAAAATACACAAGGTCTTTACTCAGGAGTTGAGTTTTCACCAGTTCCAAAAATTGTTTTTGATGCATTAATGACTCATCCTAAAATGAAACAATTTGAAAAAGTTCCTCTAGATGATATAGCTATATCTACACGTATATTCACAAAAAATGGTTGCCATAGTATCATAACTCAAGGTTTTGAATACGCAAAAAAATTCAAAAGAAAAACTGTCACCGTTGTAGAAAAACCAAATGTAATACGTGAAACAAGTGGAATGATGGTAAAAGAAGCAAGAAAAATTGCAAAAAAATATTCTGGTATTGAATTATGGGAAACTAATATTGATGCTATGTGCATGTGGCTTGTAAAAAATCCACAAGATTATGATATCCTAGTATCAAGCAATATGTTTGGTGATATAATTAGTGATCTATGCGCTCAACTGGTAGGTGGTCTAGGATTCGCAGCAAGTGCAAACATTGGAGATAAATTCGCAATTTTTGAACCTACTCATGGTAGTGCAACAAAATATGCAGGACAATATAAAGTAAATCCAATCGCAATGATTAATACAGTAAAGTTAATGCTAGACTGGTTGGGAGAGAAAAAAGATGCGGATAAATTAGATAAAGCAATAGCAACAGTGATAAAAGAAGGTAAAGTAAAAACATATGATTTAGGTGGAAGTAATACAACATTAGAAGTTGCAAAAGAAATTGCTCATCAATATAAAAATCAATAAAAAAAGAGTAATCTCTCCTTATATTTTTATACCCAGAAAAGGTTTTAAAACAATATTTGTTACCTGTGACAAATTGGTGATTATTATATGTCAGATAAAAAAAAAGTTCTAATAATGGGTGCAGCAGGACGAGATTTTCATAACTTTAATACATATTTTAGAGACAATCCCAAATATGAAGTTGTGTGTTTTACAGCAACACAAATCCCTGACATTTACGGTCGTAAGTATCCATCTGAGCTTGCAGGTAAACTTTATCCTAAAGGAATACCAATTTTTGATGAAAAAAATCTTACAAAACTTATAAAAGAAAACAGTATAGATATTGTAATTTTTGCTTATTCAGATATAACTAATTCTTATGTAATGAATAAATCAGCAGTTGTTAATGCAGCTGGTGCAGATTTTATGTTAATGGGTACAGATAATACTCAAATAAAATCTAAAAAACCAGTAATTGCAGTATGCGCAGTTAGAACAGGTTGTGGTAAATCACAAGTTAGTCGTGCTATTTTTGAGATGCTACGAAAAAAAGGTATAAAAGTAGCAAGTATCCGACATCCCATGCCTTATGATCAAGATTTACTTATGCAGAAAGTTGAACGTTTTGCATCCTACAAAGATTTAGAAAAATATAAATGTACTATTGAGGAACGTGAAGAATACGAACCCTATATAGATATGGGTGGCGTAATCTATTCTGGTGTAGATTATGAAAAAATCCTTCAGGAGGCAGAAAAAGAAGCAGATGTAATTATATGGGATGGTGGTAATAACGATTTTAGTTTCATAAAGCCTGATCTTCTAATTACATTAACAGACCCACATCGGGCAGGTCATGAACTCTCTTATTATCCTGGGGAACTTAACTTCCGTTCCGCTGATGTAATAATTATAAATAAGGTAAATACGGCAAATAAAGATGACATTGAAATAGTTCGTAAAAACATTGAATTGGTAAATCCAAAAGCAAAACTTATAGAAGGTATATCAAATGTGTTCGTAGAAGATAAACAAAAAATAAGAGGTAAACATGTTCTAGTAATAGAAGATGGCCCAACGGTTACCCATGGTGGAATGCCTTATGGTGCAGGTACTGTAGCAGCTAGAGAAGCAGGTGTAAAAGAAATAATAGATCCTAGACCTTTCGCAGTTGGAAGTATAAAAGATACTTTTGAGAAATATACACACTTGAAAAATGTTCTACCTGCAATGGGATATGGTAAAAAACAAACAAAAGAACTAGAACAAACAATCAATAATTGTAATGTAGATATAATTTTAAGTGGTACACCTATAGATATAACTCGTGTAATTAAACCTAATAAAACAATTATTCGGGTAAGATATGGTGTAGGTAAAGAAACATATGATGAAATTGAAAAAATAATTATAAACTTTATTAGGAAATATCTTTAATTAATATACTTATTTTAATTTTCCGCCTTCCTGGACAAAATATGCTAATAATGTTTCAAGTTGTATATGGGCATTACTACCTTGTATAAGTCTAAACTCGGTTTCCCCTGTTTTTTCTATAAGATGAATTTTACTATCATCAGGAATTGTTAAATCAAAAATACTCTGATGTATTTGTTTTATAATATCTTCTCCAGAAAGACCATGTTTAATTAAAAGATCATATAACTGATTTCTAGCAACCATAAATTTACCACTCAGTGCTGTATTAATTAGATTCTTTACATCCTCAGGCTTTGCAGTTGCCGTTGTCTCATAAATAAGATCTGCTGTGATATGATTAGATACAGATGCACCTACCTGTAATACATTTATTGCTTTTCGCATATCTCCCCGACTAATGAAGATAAGTGTATCTAATCCATCCTGAGTGATTTGTAATTTTTCATTTTGTGCAATTTTTCTCATATATTTTTTAATATCATCTGGTTTAATTGGACTAAATCGAAAAACTGTACATCGGGATTGAATAGGTTCTATTACCTTTGATGAATAATTAACAGATAGTATAAAACGACAGATATGGGTAAATTTTTCTATAGTTCTACGAAGAGCAGATTGAGCATCATTTGTAAGAGAATCTGCTTCATCTAAAAATATAATTTTAAACTGTGCTTTACCTATAGGAGCAGTACGAGCAAAATCTTTGATCTTTCCACGTATAATATTAATTCCTCGTTCATCACTTGCATTTAATTCATTGAAATTTTGTTTCCAGTTACTACCATATAACTCTTTTGCAAGTGCTAGGGCACAGGTAGTTTTACCAGTTCCTGCAGGGCCTGCAAACATAAGGTGAGGAACATTTTTTGTTTTAACATATGCTTCTAATCTTTCAATTATTTCATCCTGACCTACGACTTCATTAATCTTTTTAGGCCGGTATTTTTCTATCCAAAGCTCGTCATCTGGACGATATTCTGCAGACATATTAAATCTCAATTTGGAATATCTACATACTTTTTAAAATCTTGTCCTAATCCATTATATTTTTATTATTTCTAAACAAATATTTAAGTATCGCCTTATCGATTTGTTTTTGAGGCGATGTAAATAGGTATGAATAGGAAATTTATTCTATTTGGTGCATTTTTATCAACATTTATTCTACTTTTAGTTCCTAATATTGGATGTGTTAATTCAATTGTCCCAAAGGATGAAATCTCTAATTCTAAGAATATCAGAATCTATGATTTAAAAAAAACTGAAAATATATTGAATTCAGATTGTGGTTGCCAAAAAACAACTAATTATAACAATAATGAATCATGGTCACCATATTTTCTATGTAAAATATTAAATGTAATATTCGATAAAATATTTCTTTTAGCTATTAACGCATCTTATCATAATAAAATAATTACACGAATTCTTGTTATTATTTTGGAGATAATGGTAGGATTAGCAATTATATTTAACTGTAATTGGCATCCTAATTTCCCTTAAATTAAATTTTTTAATATGATTGATAGAATATTAATTACATATATTATTTGGTTTAGTATTTATTAAAAAAAAGAGGATTTAAAAAGAACTAAATTTCTCTATCCATACATCCTCCATTAGAAACCTCATTTGAGTAATGTAAAGAATTAGTTAATCTTTTTGCTCAATAATTTTCTTTATTATATCTGGTAGTTTATCAAAAGTATTAGTAAATCTATGATCATCATTGAAAAATTTAATTGTAGCCTGTTGAATCTTTGCAAATTCTATTGCCCAGCTATTTGGAACTAATGTATCTCTTGTTCCTAGTAGTATTGTTATGTAAGCTGTAATTTTTGTATTAAAAAGAGTATCATCCTTTAAATCTTTTAAAATTGATTGAGGCATATCTGTACTTTTTGTTATATCATAATCTGGTGGTATTATTGCAGGATTCAATAAGATTATTTGTTTTACATTATGATTAATTTGTGCAGTTTTTGCTACTAAAAATCCACCTAGTGACGAACCGATTAAAACAATATCATATACATTTTTTAATTCATTCTTAATGTTTTCAAGACATTCAGATATTATTAATTCTTCAGGTCTACAGAACCTGTATTTTATGGGTTTTGCGTCTAATTTTTTTTTAAAAAGTATTCCTTTAGCACTTTCGGGATTTGACAGATATCCATGAATATAAAATAGATTATCAGTTTTATTTAACTTTGAGCCTATCATATTTTAATAAAAATAAAGTTTTATTTAAAAAATTTTAGTTATTATTTTAAATAATGTTATCTTTTTTTCAATTATTTAAAAATTATTTTACTCCGATGCTAAAATGTATTAGTATACTAGTTGAGCAAAAATATGATTGTAAGATATTTTATGTAATTTAAAATTATATTTTTATTTATTAGGAGATAAAAAAGTATATTCATTCAGGAATAAAGCACAAATACCATAATTCAATCGTGGTATATCCAATATTACCACTTGTATCTTCGGCAGTTATATTTAATTTATATACACCTATATCTGATCCTATCCATTTTCTCTCAAAAAGATTCTTAGTACTATTCCATGTCATTTCTCCCTGTTCATCCTCTTTAACAAACATATAGACATTTAAATATTCAGGTGAATCTATATTATCCTGGACTTGTACTTGAATTGGTCTTAATCTAAAACCACCAAATCCTATTGTATCTGACATCATTCTTAAAAATGTTGGAAACATTTTAATTCCTGAAAAGTGAAAATAACCTTTTGTTGGATTTATTATCTTAATAACAGGTGGAATATTATCTGATACAGGCTCTATTAAAGGATAATTATCTTTACTGCTTCCACCAGGTATATTGTAAGGAGTATCACCTATTCCATCGCCATCTTCATCTAGGCCAGTATAATCATCCCAGTAATTACCAATAGTCCCATTATCCCATTTGTTGTTAGCTGCATCATTTGCATTCCAGTTAATATTATTGATAAAAACATTGCTATATGCTATGTTATTATTAGCACCACAACAAAAATAAATTCCATGAATATTACTTATTATAATATTTTTTATTATTTTATTTAATGAGGAACCTTTGATTCTAACTGCATAGTTATTTCCAATGAATTTGTTACTTGAAATCAAATTATCATCAGATGGACCTATTAGAAAAATTCCATAATCGGTGTTACTTTTAAAAGTGTTTGAAAAAATTTTATTTGTTTTTGCATAGTATCCATATAGTCCATAACTGTTATTAAAAAATGTATTAAATTTTATTGTATTATTTGAGACATCAGGATCTGAATAAAGATATAAACCAAAATAGTTATTTGAGGAAATATTACAATCATAAATATGATTATAATTTGATTCAATTTTTAATCCTGCATCAAATTCTTGAGCAAGAGGACCACCATTCATTATAGTAAAACCACTAATCCTAACATAATCTGCTAAAACATTTACAACAATACCAGTTCCATTACCATTAATTATAGTTGTGTTTTTATCTTCACCAATTAAAGTAATTGATATATCAATTAAAATATTTTCAAAATATACCCCAGAATAAACAAAAACAGTATCTCCAATATTAGCATCATTTATCGCATTTTGTATAGTACTATAATTTCCTGGTTCATCTCCACCCACATAAAGTGTTTTTCCACTTGCTATCACAGTTTCAACATGAAAAAAAACCATTAAACTTGAAATTATGAATATCCAAGATAAAAGAAAGATTATTATCCTATATTTCATAATTTATTCACCGTAAATATAAAAATAGTATGTAATGATAAAACTTAAATATTTCTAGGAGAAATGTTACATAAAACTTAATTAAAAAAAAAATATTATATTCAAAACAATAATTTGTTTGGCCAGTTAGATTTAGGATTATCTAAATTTTAATCATAATATTAGCAAATATTATAAATTAAGAACAATACTCAATATCCTCATTATGAAAATCAGAAGTATCTCCCTAGATACATCTTTTCTTCTAAAGGATAATTTTCAAATTGATGCTGTAATTAAAAAAATTGCACATGATTACATCCCATGTTTTATAACTTCAACTGTAATATCTGAATTAGAGCAGTTGAAAATATGGGGAAGAATTACTGAAAGAGATTATAAAAAGGCAATAAAACGAATAAAATATACTAAAAGTAAAATAATTGATTTTAGAAACAGATTTCTTTCTGATGCTTTTGGAAAAGTATGCATAGTATCTATGGAAAAACATCATGGAGTAAAACCTAACGATATAGTTAACGATTGTAATATTTTAGTTTCATCATTAAAAAATGGTGTTGATGTATTTCTATCAGAGGATTTTCATTTTACATCAAAAATAACAAAAGATGTTATAAAAGATGTATCGAATGTAGCTTGTAGCGAATTTCATATGATGTGTGATAATCAATTATATAGTGTTAACGCTGATACTTTTTTAGTCGCTTATAATGATCGTGATTTTAATCTCGATATTGTAAAATCTAGACAAAAAAACATACGCAAAGATAGTAAACTATATAGGTTTGATAATAGATAAAAAAAAAAAAGCTTTTATAATCATAAAAAATTTTAAAACATTTTTAAGTTATTTTGAAAAACAATCTATAATTACTTTTCTATTTCTAGGTCCATCTCCTTCATAAAAAAATATATGCTGCCAGGTTCCTAACAAAATTCTATTATTATATATCATTACTAATACTGAAGAACCCAAAATACTAGCTTTAATATGTGCATCACTATTCCCTTCAATATGATGATAGTCATCATTTTTAGGAATTATTTTTTCTAAAGTATGAAGTATATCTTCTTGTACACTTGGATCTGCTCCTTCATTAATAGTTATACCAGCAGTTGTATGCGGTACATATATAATTGCAAAACCATTCTTTATTTTTTCATCTTCTATTATATCCTGAACATTACTAGTTATATCTATCATCTGATTTCTTCTCTTTGATATTATCTTTATTTCTTGCATAACAAATTATTGTTATTGACAAAGTATTATAAAATAAATATGGTTGCTGGATTTCTAATTATGAAACTAAATCCAAAAGCAATCCTTTTTGATATGGATGGAGTGATAGTTGATTCATTAGAATCATGGTGGAAAGCTTTAAATCATGCTTTGAAAACATATAATTTACCAATAATTTCAAAAAAAGTATTTTATGAAAAATATTGGGGTCATGACCTTAATGATAATTTAAAGAAAAATAATTTACCATTAGAAGTTGGTATGTTTTGTAACAATATATATAGAGAACATTTAGAAGGAATAAAAATTTATCCAAATACTAAAAAAGTTTTAGAAAAATTAACAAATTATAAAAAATGTATTATTACAAATACCCCATATGATTGTACAATACAAATTTTAAAAACATTTAATATAATAAAATATTTTGATTTAATCCTAACAAGTGATGATGTTAAACTGGCAAAACCAAATCCCGAAATAGTTCAATTAGCTTGTAAAAAACTTAAAATTACACCCAAAAATGCAGTTTTAATAGGAGATACTGAAAGTGATATTAAAGCAGGACATGCTGCAGGTTGTAAAGTTATTGGTATTAATATAAAAGCAGATATAACTGTAGATAACCTAAACCAGATTTTAGATTTTTTATAAAAAAAGGTTTTAAGTAAGAAAAAAATATAGGGGAGGAGAAAAATGATTATGGATGATATAGAACTTATAGAATATGAAGAAGTAGACCTTTCAAATTGCCTACTTGTAATAGCCTTTCCAACTGTCGGTCTTATTAGCAGTATAGCTGGTCATTATATTATTGATTCTTTAAAACTAAAAGAGATAGGATCAATTGTTTCTAAAGATTTTATGCCAGCAACAATAATTCACAATGGTAAACCTAGTCCCCCAATAAGAATTTATGCAGGTGATAAAAAATGTGGACCCGATGGTAAATGTGAACAAATAGCTGTAATAATCTCTGAGTTTATGCCACCTTATAACGTAATTAAACCTCTTACAGATATAATACTGGAATGGACAGATAGAAAAGGTTGCCAATTTATAGTGTCTTTAGAGGGAACTCATGCTATTGGCGATAAAAAAGATTTCAAAGTTTATGGTGTGAGTAGCAATAACAAAATGAAAAAACAAATAAAGAAATATAAAATCCAAGAAACACTAGAAGGTATGATTACTGGTGTAAATGGTGTAATGCTATATCAAGGAGTATTAAAAAAACGCGATGTAATATGCCTTCTTTCTGAAGCACATGCTTCTTTTCCAGATAGTCGAGCAGCAGGAAATTTACTAGAAAAATTAGATATCATGTTACCTGGTATTAAAATTGATCCGAAGCCTTTGTATAAAGAAGCAAAAAAAATTGAAAATAAAATTCGACAATTTATGGCACAGAGTAAACCTACAGCACCTCAGATTCCACCCCTTCCAACACATATGTATGGGTAATAATTATGGCTCATAGGGAAGAAATTTTAAAAAAAGTCTACGATTTAGCATTTCAATATGAAGCAGAAAGAGGTAGTTGCCCTCAATGTGTACTTTCAGCTATTATGGAAACACTTAATATTGGATGTTCTGACACTATTCAAGCATCTGATGCTCTTGCTGGAGGTTCTGCACTTTCAACTCAAGGTACTTGTGGAGCATTAGTAGGAGGTCTAATGGCTATAAGTTGCATAGTTGGTCGTACATACAAAGATTTTAGTGCTGGAGAACAAAGACGCAGAGTATTCCAATATTCAAAAAAACTTTATGATAAGTTTATCGAAGAATACGATTCTATACTATGCAAAGATGTTCATCAGAAACTTTTCGGACGGACCTTTAAATTATTGGACAAAAATGATTATGAAGAGTTTGAAAGGATGGGCGCTCATGATGATAAATGTACTAGTGTATCAGGTAAGGTCGCTCGATGGGCAGCAGAGATTATTCTAGATATTTTGAAAAAATAAAAATTCTTATTTTATCTTTATTATTTTAACCAAAATTAATATATATAGTTAAATAAATATAATTTTTAAAGAGGAAAAATAAGATGAATAAAAAAATATTAACATTACTAATAGTATTTTTATTATGTATCTTATGCATACAAAATATAGGTATTGCATCCTTATGTAATATAAATATATCAAGAGAGAATATTAAAATTAATTCTAACTCAAATCTTCCTTCAGAATTCAGCTGGCGTAATATTAATGGTGTTGATTTCACAACCCCTGTTAGAAACCAAAAACGACTTCCTAGCTGTGAAACTTTTGCTATTGTTGCAGCTGTTGAAACAATGGTTCAATATAAAGTTGGATATCCCTTTGGATGTGACCTATCAGAAGCTCATCTTTATTTTTTTAGTGGAGGAAATACTGATTGGGGTTCTTTTCCTGAGAATGATACAAATTTTTTAAAAGAATTTGGTGTGCCTGATGAAGCATGCTGGAAATATCCCAGCGATAATTTTCAATATCCATTGAATACTACGTCTCCAGATTGGCAGAATAGAACAGTTAAAATAAAAGACTGGTATTATTTACCAGAGGATATCAATGAAATTAAATCAGCATTAGTTAATAACGGACCAGTTCCAACCTACTTCCAAGTTTTTGAGGATTTTTTATACTATAAAGATGGAATTTATCAACATCGATGGGGAAGATACAAAGGCATTCATTATGTATGCATTGTTGGATATAATGATGATCCAGGTTATTGGATATGTAAAAATAGCTGGGGTGTCAATTACTCCAATGAAGGATGGTTTAATATTGCGTATGGTGAATGTAGTATCGAGAAAAAATCATTTTATCTAGAAGAGGTTTATGGTCAATTTCCAATACTTTATGTTGATAATGATAATACAGCTGGTCCATGGGATGGTTCTACCACATATCCCTATAAAACTGTTCAGGATGGAATCAATAATGCATTTGAAGGATGGACAATTCATGTACAAGATGGGATATATTCTGAACATGTAATCATAAATAAAACGGTCAATCTAGATGGTGAAAACAAAGAAACGACAATTATTGATGGGGACAATGATGGTCATGTTATCATTATTGCTAGTCCAAATGTAAGAGTTTCTGGATTAACTATTCAAAATAGTGGAACAAAACCTTTTAATGCAGGTATTAAAACCTTATCATTGTATTCTAATGCAATATTTAAAAATAACATTATTAAGAATAATGAATTGGGAATTTTTTTAAATTATGCGTATACCAATGATTATGGAAAATATTCCTGGAATATTGTAAATAATAATATTGTTGAGGACAACACTATAGGACTTTATATACACTGGTCAGAAAACAATGAAATTTCTGGTAATTTATTTAGAAATAATGTTGAAGATGGTATTCAAATGGAATCATCAAGATTTTCTATCATTGAGAATAATATTTTTCAGGAAAATCATAGATTTGGATTGTATTTAAAAGCTGCATCAAATAAAAACATTATACGTTATAACGATTTTATTGATAATGGCAATCATGTGTATTTTCAGGGGTCACTGTTAAATAAGTGGAAAGGTAATTACTGGAGTGGTTCCCGTTGGAGGTTTATTAAACCTATTAGAGGACAGTTAGATATCTATGATCTCCCATGGATTGATTTTGACTTTTTACCCTCAAAAATTAGAATCAATGAAATAGATTATTAATTAAAATTTTAATAAGTTTTAACTATTGGTTTAAAAATTAGTTGTAGTTCTATAAATTAAAAAATTTGGGGGGTTTTTAGATAAAAAAAAATTATGATATACAGTGGTTTTACTAATATATAATAGTTATGAAAAGTATGATATACAGTTTTTTTGCACCTATATAAAAGTTATGCCATTTTGACATTATAACAAGAAAACTTTAAATATAAAGTAAGAGAGAATATAACATGTCAACTTATGACAATATATGGAAGGTGAGAAAAAAAATGGATCAAATTTATGTGGGAGCTGCCGTAACTGCAACAGTAGCTGTAGCTACCTGGATGATATCTTCATTAATTTAAAATCAACAAAAACTCTAATATTTAATTTTTATTAATCTTTATTAACTCTTAAAAAGCAAGGGGAGACATCTAATTTTATAAAATTTTTCAGCAATAAAAAAAGATTGTTTTTTAATAGCACCTGAAAACTTTGAATTTATTTCATCAAGAATTTTTAATAATTCATCCAAATCTTTTACAACAAATTCAGGTTCTAAATCAGCCCAACCAATTGCAAAATTCATAAATTCAATATATTTTTTATTATTAAGATAGTTTAAAATTGGTTGTTTTAATTTATGTTCCTTTAAATATATATCAACCTTGAATTTTTGAAGATTTAACTTTAAAAGATTGATATCTACTCTAAAAGCTTTTATAACTCCAGATTTTATAAGATTGTTTATCCTATAACTTACAGATTGGGATGAACAATTTAGTTTTTCAGCTAAATCAATTAATGGAATTCTTGCATTAACTGCTAATTCATTAATAATTATATAATCAACTTCATCTATTTCAATAGAATCTCTTCCACATTTCATCTTTAACATTTGATTATTATCTTCAATTTTCTCATCTGGCAGTAAGTATGATTTCTTATATACTATGGATTGTGCATATATTGAAATAGCATATTTTTCAAAATATTCTTCATATTCATCCATTGTTTTATCCCAGAATCTGTAAAATTCGAAAATATCTTTTACCCAAACAACAACATCTAAATCTATCTCACTTTTTACTGTGGCAACTATCCAAGAGTTTTCATAGTCAACAAAATATTTTATAATTTTTTCTTTTATTTCAGAAGTCACATATTGAAAGTTTATATATATCCTAAAAACATCATAACCTAACCTAAATGTATCAATAATTGTATAAAACGAATTAATAACACCTTCATCTTGCATCTTTTTTATTCTATAAGCAACTACATCCCGTCCAAGACCAACTTTTTTACCAATTTGATTATTTGACTGTCTACAATCTAAATCAAGTTGATATAAAATCTTTCTATCTTTAAGATCTAATTTAATCATTTTCTACAAATATGTAAAAATAATCATATATTTTAGAATTATGGAATCATTTAGTTAAATATTTAAGTCAATAATCTATTTTTAAATATAAGATGGAGATGCATAAAGATAATAAAAGTATTTTAATAATTTCAACTCCTTTTGCTGAAACTAGTATCCCATCTATACAAATAGCATTATTAGAATCTTATCTAAATAGTAGAAGTATAAATATTAAAACAAAAAATTTTTATCTTGATGCTGCTGAAATCTATGGTTTAGATAACTATAATTATTTAATAAACAGTCCAAATGATCCATATGTAGCACAGATGGTTTTTTCTAAGTATTTGTTTCCAATTCATTGGAATAAAAACCGTGATAAATTTAGATATTTTTACGAAAATATAATAGGTTATAAAAAAGAATTCTTAGAAAATTTTTCTTTTGAAAGATATATCAAACAATCTAATTTTTTTTTGAAACATGCTTTAGAATCCGTTGATTATAATTGTTATGATATAATCGGATTTTCTTTAAACTATGGTCAATTTTTACCATCACTTGCTCTTTCAAAAAAAATAAAAGAAAGACATCCAAATAAAACTATAGTTATGGGTGGAAGTTCGACTATTAACGAGTTGGGTAAAAAAATTTTAAAAAATTTTGAATGGATTGATTTTATAATATCGGGTGAAGGAGAAGAAGCTCTATTCTTACTTTCCTCTAATTTTAGAAATTATGAAAAAATTCCAGGTTTGATTTACAGAAAAAACAAAGATGTAATTTGGAATATTAATAATAATTTCATAAATCTAGATTTTTTACCATTTCTTGATTTTAAATCTTATTATCAGGATTTAAATAATGTATCAGATGAAATACAACAATATTTCAAACTTTACGGAAGACTCCCAATCGAACTTTCCAGGGGTTGTTGGTGGAATAATTGTAGTTTCTGTAATATATGTGCATATAATAAAAAATATAGAGAAAAATCAATTAATAGATTTGTTGAAGAGCTTGTTTTTTTATCAGATAAATATAAGATTCTAGAATTTCAAATAATTGGAAATACCTTACCAATTAATGATTTCAAAAAATTATGTAAAAATATTATACAAATAGGTAAGGATTTTAATTTATGTATAGAATCAAGAGCAGGTAGATTAAAATTTAATGATTATAGTTTATTAAAACAAGCAGGCTTTAAACATATTCAGACAGGTATTGAGACTCTTAGTTCAAATTATCTAAAAAAGATGAATAAAGGGACAAAAATAATTGATAATTTAGCTGCTTTAAAATACTGCAAAGAAAACCATATAAAAAATTCTTATAACTTTATAATCCATTATCCAAACGAAGAAAAAATTGATTTTGATGAAACACAAAAAAATATTAGCCTTCTACAAAAATATATAGAACCACCAAATATTAGTAAATATGTAGTAACATTTCAAAGTCCAATCTATAATAACCTAGAAAAATATAATATTAAAAATCTAGAATCTACTGTAATTGATACAATAATGTACCCAAAAAAAATCAGAGATGAAAACATATCCTTTTTTTATTCTTTCAAAAGAAAACAAGAAATCAAAGAAAATCCATGGAAACAGCTTATTAATAATTGGAAGAACACCTATAATCAACAAAAAATATTTGTTTTAAAAAAAAATACAGATTTAGAAAAATTAGTTTTTTATTTTATTGACGGCGTGAATTTTATAAAAATATATGATAAAAGGATTAACAATAATGCAATGATATATATTTTAAATAAAGACGAAAGAAAAATATTTTTGGAGTGTAAGGATATAAAATCTTTATCTGAATTAAAAGAAAATCTAAAAGATATAAATGCATGCGATTTAGAGAAAATACTCGAGAGTTTTGTTAGAGTGGGTATACTATATAAAGAAAATGAATTATTTTTAGCTTTACCTATTAGCTATCACCAATATTATAATAATAAATCTATTAAAAATGATATTAATATCGAGCAAATTAGAGCATATATAGACAACTTGTAAAAAACAATATTTATTAATAATTCCTACAAAAATAAATAAAAAATACAATTTTTAGAATTTTGTAGGATTTTCCCCGAATAGGGTTTTATGTTCTATATATAAATTATTATTTTTAGGGTGAAGAAAAGATGATTGAAACAAATTACCAAAAAAAAGGAGAATTCCTTTTTAATAATTACATATCCAATTGCATATCTACATGCGAAAAAGGTATTTATTCATACATTTTTTGTCACAACATAATAATGAATAAATTAAAAGTATTGGAGGAGGAAATATTAACACCGCAAATTAATAATAGAGGAGGGATGAAGTAAAATGTACTTTTTATTATTTATCTATACTCTATTAGGTGCGGGAATTAAATATATAGATGATGCTTTTGATAAAAAAATATTCAATAAGAAAATAGCATTAATACTTGCACCAATTCTAGGTATTATTGGTGCATATGCAATGATAATAGATCCAGTATCAGCAACAATACTTCTTGCAGTACTTGTAGGGGTTTTAATAAAAGGAAAAGTCGATAATTTGGCGTTCATAATCGGATTTATAACAGTAATCGCACTGGTTATACTTACCGGGGTACAATTTTTAACAATTCCACTAATACTTCTCTCTGCAGCAGCAGTACTTGACGAAATTGGTAATGATTACATTGACAGTAAAAGAAGCAGCTTAAATTCAAAAAAACCAACACATATTTTTGGAAAAATCTTCCTTGGACAAAGATGGATAATGAAAATGTCAATAATATTCTTGGTAATAATGAATATGATACCCTTACTATTCATATTCGCTATGCTACTATTTGATTATTCATATTTAATAGTAAACGCATACAGTCAAATAAAAGAAGAAATGACATGTGCATCAATGTCTAATAAAATCATTAGTACCATTGGATACATATTTAAATAAAACATCTCACAATATCTTTTTTTAATTTATGATAACCGAATGTGATGTATTAGTAGTTGGAGGTGGACCCGCAGGAAGTAGTGCTGCTCGAGCCGCTGCAAAAAATGGTGCAAAAACAATTTTAATTGAAAAACAAAAGATAATATCTAATGTTTCATGTGCTGAAGGCATAGGATCATATCTTTTTCCTCTTTTACCTTTTAAGATTCCGAAAAATCAATTAATATGGCCAATAAAAGGAATAATCTTTTCAGATGGAGAAACAGAAATTATTCAAAAAGGTACTTTTTATAAAGCATGGTCAATAGATCGTGAAAAATTTGATAATTGGCTACTAAACATTGCAGAAAAAAATGGTGCAAAAATAATGATGAATACAGAATTTAAAGATTTACATCTTAACAATGACAGTAATGTTCAAAAAGTAATTGTAAAAAAAGATAACAAAGAATTAGTCATAAAACCAAAAACAATTATTGCAGCAGATGGTGTTGAATCTAAAATTGCCGAAAAATTAGGAATTTTAAAAAAAACGAATGATAGTATTGGAAATGTTTATAGCTGGGAAATGAAAAATCTAAATTTAAAACATTTATATTATGAACAAATGTTTTTTGGAGACTTTGCACCAAGAGCTTATGGTTATATATTTCCAAAATCAAAAAATATCGCAAATATAGGAGTAGGTACTACAAAGGATGATAGAGGACTAGAAGAAAAATTTAATATTTTTCTACAAGATTTTATTCATGATCAGACAAAAAGAGGAATTAAAACAATCGATCGCTCAGGAAAAGCACCAGTTAAAAAAATGATTAATAAAATAAATTATGGAAATGTGTTATTTGCTGGTGATGCTGCTAATCATAATTTCAAACCATATGTTGAAGGTATATTACCCTCAATAATATGTGGTGATATTGCAGGTAAAAACGCTCAAAAAAATAATAATAAATATGAAGAAAAAATAAAAAAGAAACTAGGGAAACTATTTCAGGATTCAGATAGATTATTAGAAAAACTTTTTGAAATTGATAAATATGAAAATAGAAAAAAAAATCTACTAAGTATTTATTTGTTTGCCTTTTTAAATGGCGAAATTATTCATGAGTTATCTAATGAAAGTATTGAAATAATAAAAAACGAATTATTTAAGAAAAGTCGCGAAGTTAATAGTTTCATTACTATGCTTAAATTTACCATGTGGTATACTAAAATCCTCGCCACCCGTCGCAATTAAAAGAAATGGAGAATTATTATACCCTTCTTCAATTATTTTTTTTACCCTGAAAAAATCAATACCAAGTGCTTCTAATAATGCTGAACAATAAATTATGATACTAAAATTAATATTTCCTTTATTTTTAATATTAATTAAATTTTTATTTAATACATTAATTAAAATCTTACTTGAAGATTGACCAATAAATAATTTATCAGATTTTATATCAAAACCACATATTATCGAGTTACCAACAATACCTCCAATAACCTCAGGATATATTTCCTCATTTTCTTCAAAAATAAGAGGATAAAAAAAGGTTCTACGAAATAATCTTTCATCCATTAATGAATCAGGCCATTTTAGATATTTAAAAAAAGTTTCGGTAGCAGGTTTACCATCAATTTTATTTATTATACATTTTTCATCACTTGTTGTAATATTAAATACCAAATCAGTTTTTTCAACAGCAACTTGAGAATCTATAATAATATTTAAATCAGTTTCAATAGAAATACCTATAACTGAATTGGTAAAAATATTATCATTAAAAAATTGATAATTTTTTTCAAGTTTATTATCATCAATAGAAGATCCGCCAATAATTTTATATTCAGGTAGATTCTCAGCAATTTTTTCAAGAATTCTATCTTCCCTTCCAAGACCTTTATCAGATATTTTTGGGGATGACTTTAACAGTTTTGAAACCATTAAACCAGATATTTTTGATTTATATACTCTTTTTACACCAGTTCCAGTTAAAGACGGTACTTTTGTACCAGATGTTAGTATAAAAAGAAATTTTTCAGGTGAATCCAAATGGCTTTCATTATCTTTAATCATTTTAATAAATTCGAGAGCAGCTTTTTCTGGATTTTTTTTTGTATCATGACCAATTCCAATATTAACTTTAATATTTGAGTAATCAACTGCTAATACTGTTACACCTCTTGTGTAACTACCTTCATTAGTCATAAAACCTGCAACTGTACCACCAATTAATGGGGCATCTGGAAAACAAGATCTAATTCCACCAAGAATCTTCTTAAATTCTTTTTCATAATGTATTGTTGAAAAAAGCAAAATAAATTTTGGCAAAGAAATATTCTTTTTTATTTTTTCAATTAATTCGCTTGCTACTTTATCTCCATCCCACTTCCTTGAAATTTCTACACTTATTTTAAATTCTTCATCCCTCATAATTAATCAACCTATACTTTATGCAATTACATTGTCTTCCTTTTGCATAATTTGAAGAATTTCTCTTCTTGCATTTTCTATTTCGACTTCTAATAGACCTTTATTTGCAAGAGCGGGAATTATTGCTACAAGAGCATTTTCAGTATCTGGAAAAACATAAAATAATGCCTCGTAGTCCTGAAGTGTAAAATCTATTTCACTTAACCCTGCCTCAGAATAAATTCTAATAACTGAAAAAACATCTTGCATTGCTTTACTAATTATATCCCATATATCATTTATTTCTGGTTTAAAGCTATCTGTATCATCGCTTGGCATGACACTAATTAAATTTTGACGTGCAACCATACAAGCAAGTATATCATCAAGATGTAATAAATCATCTAATATCTTAGCTATTGGATCATCTTCCAATGTATAACCACCATCCAAACCATCCTAAGCAATTATATTAATAAAAACACATCTTAAATATTTTTCTAGTATAATATAAAAACCCAATCCAGCATTAAGCATAAAGAATAGAACCTATGTTTAAAATAACAATAATTGATGGATATATTGACGAACCAACATGTCTTGGAGTCCCACCATATATAAGCCCATATCCTAGATATATTGCAGGTAGTATTCTTAAACAAAAAGAAAAAAATCAAATTTATTATTATACAATCGATCAAATAAGACAAAAAAATAATCTTGATTTCTTAACAAAAAACAATTTAATAATAATAATCGCAGGAACATCAGTACCAGGAAGATACTTCGCAGGTTATCCAATAAGTCCTTTTGAAATAAAAAAATTTTTAGAAAAAATACATGTAAAAAAAATATTAGTAGGACCTGCAGCAAAGTATGGTTTTGGAATGCAAGGCGGACAAAAAACTTACAACTTAACTTTTTTTAAAAATCTTTTCGATCTAATAATCCTAGGAGATCCTGAAATAGTAATAGAAAATTATCTTAAAAACAATCTAAAAACAAATGATATCAACATATCTGAAAAAAGAAAAAATGCCCACAAAATAAAAGAATATGCTAACCTAGGAAGTCAAATCGTGAAACAACACCCATATTATCCAGATTATATAATTGCAGAAATAGAAACCTATAGAGGATGCCCCAGAACAATAACAGGAGGATGCAGTTTCTGTAGCGAACCCAACAAGGGTTTACCAGATTTCAGACCAATAAATGATATAGTCGAAGAAATAAAAAATCTATACAAACAAGGGATAAGACATTTCAGACTAGGTAACCAACCTTGTATATTCTCATACCAAAGCATTGGTGCAGGAAAAATAGAATTTCCAAGACCAAATCCAGAAGCAATTGAAGAATTATTTTCTAAAATAAGAAAAGTTACTCCAAAACTAAAAACATTACATATAGACAATGCAAATCCAGGAGTAATTGCACGTTACCCAAAAGAAGCAGAACAAATAACAAAAATAATAATAAAATATCAAACTCCAGGTAATGTTGCAGCTATGGGCATAGAAAGTGTAGATCCAATAGTAATAAAAAAAAATAATTTAAAAGCAACACCAGAAGAATCACTAAAAGCAATAAAAATAATTAATAAAATAGGTTCAAAACGTGGAAATAACGGCATGCCCGAACTTTTACCAGGTTTAAATTTTGTATTTGGGCTTCGAGGTGAAACTAAAAATACATTTAATTTAAATTATGAATTTTTAGAACAAATACTAAATGAAAAACTGCTACTTAGAAGAATAAATCTAAGACAAGTTATTCCAATTCCTAATACAAAAATGTATCTAACAGGGAATAAACTAATAAATAAACATAAAAAATTATTTAAAAATTTTAAAAAACAAGTAAGAGAAAATATTGAACGACCAATGCATAAAAAAATATTACCACAAACAACAATTGTAAAAAATGTATATACTGAAAAATATCATGGAAAATTAATTTTTGGCAGACAACTAGGAAGCTACCCTCTATTGATAGGAATACCAGGTATATACAAACTAAAACAATTTATTGATGTAAAAATAGTAGACTATGGATATAGAAGTATAACAGCAATCCCATATCCAATGAATATAAACACAGCACAAAAAGAAACAATAGAAGCAATCCCCGGAATAGGAAAAAAACGTGCCAAAAGAATACTCGCAAATAGACCTTTTAAAACAAAAAAAGAATTTATAAAAATGCTAGATGATCCAATTATTGCAAAAGATGCCTTAAAGTTTTTAAGATTACACAATTAATTATTAAATATCCTTTTTTATAACGTCTTTTTATGAAGCGTGTCAATTTTTCCAAACTTGAAAAAAAAATTAATTATAGTTTTAATAATAAACAGTTGCTTATAACTGCTTTTACTCATAAAACATATGCCTTTGAAGCAAAAACCCCGGTAGAGTACAATGAAAGATTTGAATTTCTAGGCGATAGCATATTAGGTTTTCTTGTATCTAAAGAACTTTATAAAAGTAATAAATATTTCTCAGAAGGTGATCTAACTCGCCGTCGAGCACAACTAGTAAACAATTCCTTTCTTTATGAAAAAGCAAAAAAGTTGAATATTGGTGATTTTTTATATTTAGGTCGAGGAGAAAAAATGCAGAATGGCGCAAAAAATCCTACAAATCTTGCTAATACATTGGAAGCATTAGTTGGTGCAGTTTATCTAGATTCAAATATTAATACTGTTTGGGAATTTATAAAATATAATATTTTTAATGAAATTACTGAATTCTAATTATATCAATGTATTTTTGAAATAATATTCAATATAAGAAAATGTTTATAAACCATAATTGCATATTAAATTAACAGATGTTAAGTCGGGGGTAAAAAAGTTGAGGAAGATTATACCAATATCAATTGTAGTAATGTTAGTTCTAGGTGGAGTTGGAGTTTTTGCCACAACAGAAGAACAAAATATCGAAAATTCAAAAATAAAAATTACTTTTTCTAAAATGACTTTTAAAGAGGAAGATAAATATTTAACAATTAATCTAGAAGAAGCTAATGCACTATTAATTGAAGAAGGTAAACCTCTACTTCCAATGTATACACACCAAATTGTTCTACCTTTTGGAACAAAAATAAAAAGTATAAAGATTACGCCTAAAAATATAGTAGAAAAAACTTTATCTAAACAATTAACACCTTCACCTATTGCAATGGTTGTAGGTACGCAACCGATAACCAATAATGTAAAAACATCTGAAATTTCTGATCCATATCCTGCAGAATGGTACGATTATAATATTAGAGTTGGTCTAAAAAATAATAAAAGATCTCTGATTATTGATACATACTTTTATCCTATTAGTTATCATCCAATTGAGAATACAATTACTTGGTCAAAAGAAGTAGATATTAATATAGAATTTGAACCTTCGAAAGAATCTACAGTATACAAAGAAGGATACGATTTTATCATTCTTACAGCAGATGAATTTATAGAAGAGTTAACTCCTCTAATTGACCATAAAACAAATAGAAATATTACAACAAAAATAGTAAAACTTAGTGAAATAAAAAATGGTGTATATTTTCCTGTAAATGGCAGCGATGATGCAGAAAAAGTAAAATATTTCATTTATCAAGCAATAGATGAAGAAGAAGGATGGGGTACAAAAAATGTAATGCTTGTTGGAAATAAAAATAAATTCCCAACTCGTGAAACACATATAAAAGTCTCAAGTACAGATGAAGAAATTTTTGTCAGCGACTTATACTTTGCAGACGTTTTAATGTATAATGAAGATACCGAAGAATATGAATTTTGCGATTGGGATTCAAACAACAACGATATATATGCTGAATATAAATGGCAAATGAGAACAGATTTTATGGATTTAGAGCCAGATGTAACAATTGGTAGACTTGCTGCAAACGATGAAGAAGAGGTAACCACAGTTGTAAATAAAATTATTACATATGAAAATACTGAAGCATATGCTCAAAACTGGTTTTTTGATATGGTCTACTGCGGAGGCGACTCATTTATAGATGAAGAATATGATGGAGACGGGGTGCTTGAAGGAGAATATGTAAATGAGAAAGTAATGGAAATCATGGATGGATTTATACCAAAAAAGATGTGGGTCTCAAATGATGTTTTAATCAGAAATAATCCAACTGGTGTTTCAAAGATTAATGAAGCAATATCAGATGGTTGTGGATTTGTTGATTTCTCAGGTCATGGAAATACAGATGTTTGGTCGACCCATCCACACTTTAATGGTAATAAATGGGTACCCACCCCATTTGGTCAATACCATAGCACAAATATAAATGATTTGACCAATGGAGATAAACTCCCAGTTGTTGTAACTGGTGCTTGTAGTGTGAGTAAATTTAGTAAAGATACAACCTGTTTTTCATGGTCTTTTTTATCTACCAATGGAGGGGGATCAATAGGTAACTTTGGTGCAACTGGTCTTGGATATGCTTATATTGGAACTTGGGTAACTTCAGGACTAATTGAAGGAATGGCAATTGAAACATTCACTCAATATGATGAAGGAGCTATAACTTTAGGAGAAATGTGGTTAAGAGCACTAAATGAATATATGAAAGACCATAGAATAAATGATGGCGGCGAATATAAAACAGTATTAGAATGGGAATTATTTGGTGATCCAACGCTATCCATTAGAGATAAATCAACACCACCTGAAAAACCACAAAAACCCTTTGGTCCAACAACAGGAAAAACTGAAGATATACTTACATTTAACACATCAACAACAGATGTTGATGATGATGAAGTTTATTATATATTTGAGTGGGGTGACGGAGAATATTCAGAATGGATTGGACCAAAAAACTCAGGCGAAATAGTTTCAGCAAAGCATTCATGGGCTTCAGAGGGTAATTTCTCAATTAGAGTATTAGCAAAAGATGAACATGGAATACAAAGTGAATGGAGTGACCCACTATCGATAACTATGCCAAAAGCAAAATACAAACAAATACCTTTGTTAGGAAGACTACTTGAAAAATTACAAATCTTAAAATTATTCTTGAATTTCTAGTTTATAAACATAAATTGTTTCATCATCAAATCTGCAACTATTCACAATCTCAAAAATAAAATTATTTTTTTCAATTATACTCTTAAGTTTATCTTTGTCAGAAAGACTACTAAAAACAAAATAAATCCTACCATTTTTTTTTAAAAAACCTGAAACTTGATTAATAAATCGTTTGATAATATCAAGTCCATCTATACCACCACTAACTGCAGTATCAAACCAACCTGAACCACCAACCAAATCCTCCTTAATTGTTGGTAAATAAGGTGGATTAAAGACAATAACATCAAAACTATCTTTATAATTCAAAACAGAGAAAAGACTACCAATACGAACATCAATATTACCTCTTAACAAATTTTGATTTAAGAGATAATTTTTCTTTATCAATTCAACCGCAATAGGATTAATATCACAACAGACAACATTAGCTCCAAGACTTGAACAGTAAATTGCAATTAAACCAGTACCAGATCCTGCCTCAAAAACAGTATCTCCAACAGATAGTTTTATTGAATCTATAAGTAAAAAAGTATCCTCTGCAGGTTTATAAACTTCAGGATGCAATTCAATCTTTAAATTTTTAAATATTAAAGATTTTTTTGAATTCAAAAATTTTCAACCTCAATAAATCAAATGAAAAATTACTTTTTATGATCTATCAAAAAATTATATATACTATATTAAATCTCAAAATATCACTTAAATTAATAGAAAAATGAAATACCAGAATGGTTATATTATTAACCCTAAACTACTTTTTTAAAACAATTGATATTATTCTTATTTAAACCACATTAAAACAAAAAAATTTTAATATTAATTTTATAATAAAAAAACGAAAATCATAAATTTTATAGTTATTTTAATAATAGTCATAAATGAATTATCATTCTATTAAAATAATTTTTCTAGCATTAATATTATAATATCCAAAAATTAATAAGTGTTAATCACTTAATATAATAGTTATTAAAGTGGGAAAATAATGACTAAAATTACATTAAAATTATTATCTTTCTTAATATTATTTATACTAATCAGTAGTCCAATTATAACAGCAAATATAATAAAACAAAAAAATCAAAACACTAAAACAGAAAATACTAAACTAAAAATTCAAGAGATAATAGAAAAAATTAATGAAACTATTATTAGAAACTTTATGGAATACCTAGTATTCGAAATAGGATGCAGATTTACAGGAACCTATGGATGTCAAAAAGCAGCAAAATACATATATGAGCAGTTTGGAAACATGGGTATACAAACAAGATACCAAAACTGGATAGCAAGAGGGAACAGATGGCATCATGGATTTTTTGAATCACAAAACGTAATAGGAACACATAACGGGACAGATACTGATTCTAAAGAAATTATAATTTTCAATGCACACTATGATACAGTAAAAAATACAGTAGGGGCAATAGACGATGGATCTGGAACAGTAGGAGTTCTTGCAGCAGCATATGTTTTAAGTCAATACAGTTTCAAAAGAACAATGGAATTTGTAACATTTTCAGGAGAAGAAATTGGTCTTTGTGGTAGCCATGCATATGCAAGAGATCTATACGAAAAACAAACTCCAGTTTTAGTAGAATTCAATGCAGATATGATAGGAAAAGCAACATCCAAGCAAACAGGAAAATCAATCAGACTTTCAATTTCAGAAGATGCAGAATGGATTGCTGATACAATGATAAAAATGACAAATGACTACAATTTTAATTTTAACATAACAAAATGGGAAATGAATAGAGAAGCAAAAAGTGGCGGAAGTGATTATTTTGAATTCCTACAATTAGGATATGAATCAATCGCTGTATGGCAAGGAGAATGGGATCCATATATGCATACAACTCAGGATAATATAAACAATGTAAACTTTAGTTATCTCGTTAATACTACAAGACATATCGCTGCCACAATGGCAATTCTAGCAGATATTGAGATAGAACAACCTCAAATGTATATAGCAAATCCACGAGCTGGAAGAATTTTATTTAACGATAACTTACAAAAAACCTACAAATATAAAACACCATTAGTAATTGATGAAACTAATATTTATGCAGAAGTAAAACAAGGAAAATACTCTATCGAAAAAGTAGAATTTTTTTATAACAATAAATTACTTTTTACAGATACAGAAAAACCTTATGAATTCATGCTAAATAAAATATCAATCGGTTTTCATAAAATAAAAGTTATAGCATATGATACAAAAGGAAACTCTGCAACAGATCAAATGAAGATATTCTTTTTTAATATATTAAAAAATAACTAACCTATTTCCATAAAAACATTTTAAAAAAGATTTAATATTCTAAATTTTAAGGAAGTCACTATAATGAAACTTGCATTAGTTACAATGAGACCAAAAATCGCAGATTTAACATCAAATCTAGAAAAAATTGAAAATTACATTAAAAAAACAAAAGCAGAAATGTACATTTTTGGAGAGATGAGTGTAACAGGATATCCATTAAAAGATGAAATTAGAGATTATGCGCAATTTAAAGATGGAGATGTAATAAAAAAAATAAAAAAACTAGCAAAAGATAACAATATATATATCATCACAGGACTTCCAACAAAAGATGAAAAAATCCATGGTCTTATCTATAACTCTGCAATACTTGTACATCCTAATGGAAAAGTAGACATTTATAACAAATGGTTTTTGCCAACATTTGGACCATTTGAAGAAAAAATATTTTTTGATGAAGGAGAAGAAATAACAGTATCAGAAACAAAATTTGGAAAAATCGGTCTTATTGTATGTTATGATATATTTTTCCCAGAAATATGTAGAGCATATGCACTCTTGGGATGTGATATAATAATATGTATTTCTGCGACCCCGTCTATAACACGTAAATATTTTGAAACATTAATACCTGCCAGAGCAATAGAAAATACAGTTTTTATGGTTTATGTAAACATTGTAGGAACACAAGAAAACCTAGTTTTTTGGGGTGGTTCACAAGTATATGGTCCTTTAGCAAATGAAATAATAAAAGCACCATACTTTAAAGAAAGTATTGTTACTTGTAATATAAATCTAAAAGATATTGAAAAAGCAAGAACAAATAGACCAGTAATCAGAGATATTAGACCTGAAATATACAATGATCTATATTATATATCAAGAAAACATAATAGAAACAAGAAAAAATAAAACTAAATCGATATTGAGATTTTTAAAAAAGTAAATTCCATATAAATTATTTTAACTAATTCTATAATTTTTAATAAAAAATACTTAAATTTAATTAATTAATATTGTATTAGTTTAGTATTTTTTCAAAGATTAGAAAACGTTGAAAGAGTCTTTGTAAAAACAAAATTATTCTTATTGATATAACTTTGGATTTTATAGAAACCCATTCACTCTGAGCTCCATTTTCATCCTCAGCAACTACTCCTATTGTACCTTTGTTGCCTTCACAGTCTATATTAATTACTAAACCTGAATCGTACAATTCTGTCCATTTGTTTACAATTTGATCATTATTCCAAGAAACTCCATATCTAATTTGATCACCATTTGTATCATTTGAAGAAACTGTTAAATAATCATTTTTTTTATCATAGTTACATATCGGGATACTTGGTGGTTTATTTCCTCCAGGTATCTTAAAAATCTTAACCTCATCGATAAGTCCATTAAAAAATTCTGAGTCATTAGTAGACATCCCAATTTTAGCTTTTTTAAATTGGATTGAAATCATAGGACATAACCAATCAAAATCACTACCTACAAATACGCTATCTACATACAATTCTAAAATCGGATTTGAATCACTACCAAAATATACTCCCTCAACAAAATGCCATAAACCATCATTGTAACTATTAGTAGAATTAACTATTAATTCACAATCTAGAGTACTTTGTACCTTAATTTGAAGTGTACCATCAAAATTAAATTTAATAAAAAAAATCGGTACCGGATAAACTAAAGAAGAATAACTCATCATATATATGATACCTGAATCATTTAATTCCGATTTAATCCAAAAAGAAATTTTATAATCATCAGTTTTATTAAAACCAAGATCTTCTGAGTAAAGATCTAAATTAATATTACTAGCTTCTCCATTGAAATTTAAAGAATAATTAGAATACCCAACATTCCATGATGCATCGTTAATAAATCCATGAAAACCATGTCCTGAAGTATCATGGGCTAAAGATCCAGTTCCTTCATCAAAATTCCAATAAGCTGTGAGCCCAAAATCCTTTGCATTACTAAAATTTATAAAATCATCAATTGAAGAATTTGTTATATCTTTAATATTTCCATTAATTGAAGGTGAAATACTTATACTAATAAATATTGAAAAAATCGATAATATCAAACCAACTCTAAATAAACTATATTTCATTTTTTTACCCTAATTACATATATATCTAGATCATCTATTTAAATCTATTATCTGATAATAAACTATATTAAGATTTAATTTAAAAAATATATATA
>JBFEOQ010000009.1:0-39182 GCA_041550515.1 Thermoplasmatota archaeon
ATTAATATTTATTATTACTTTGATAGGAAAATTAAGTTTAACTATTATTTTTATAATCAACCTGCTTTTTCAATCCAAACTCCAAAAGCATAGCGGGACCAAATATTCTCACTATTCATATCATCATTAAACATAATAAGATTCCATGTTATTGTATCACCAGATAGAATATCAAACTCTTGTCTAAATAATGGATCAATATGTATAGTTCCATACTCTATTTCATATTTAGACCAAAAACCCAAAGAAATATCAAATTTAAATCCATCCTTTCCTTCAAAAGAATAACTGACTTCATCTATTGAAAGTAATCCTCTAAAAAGACCTGAATCAATCCAATTTAATTTTGTATCATGGATATTCCATTCAAATTTAACAATGGGATAATAAATCTTTATTTTTTCATTTGTCAGATTATTCTCATTTGATATTGTTGAAGTTGAAAATGTTCCACTAGAAAAAATTATCAGTATTAATAATAAAACAATAATGTTTATTAAAATGATTTTTTTCATAACCTATTTTCCTCCAAAATGAAAAAATACTGTATCTTTTAAATAACCATGATATTGAGGATATTCATTATTAACAAGATAAGGATTAATAGTTACATCAAATCTGTAATCACCATTAGGACACCATGGAAAAGTAGATATATATTTATGATATCCACGAGCTAAACCTGGTAAAATATAATTTGATACACCGAAAAATATTGCTCTTTGGATAAGTTTTTCTTCACCTGGTTCAAATTTTATTGTTGTACACATTAAATTAAATATATTTTTATGAAAAGGATAATACACCAAAACTCCTAAATCCTCTTCATTTGGGACAAGATAAAAAACTCGAAATAAACATGGAATACTCCAATTTACGGATATATTTTCATCTAATGTGTTTGTTGCATAAGCGTTCAATAAAACTTTTCTATTACCTAAATCTTTTACTTCTGTTCTTAATGTTAATGGATCTTTAATATTGGTTATTACATCTTCAATATCTAATTTAGAATTATTGTTGTAAATTAAAGCTGAAACTGAATATGAAATACTACATATAATAAACAGCATACAAACTAAAATTACAAATTTTTTGTTCATATTATACCTCCTTCCTTTCACAAATTCTAATTTAATTTAAAGTATTTAAAGACTATGTCAAATATTGTCATAAAATGACGAAATAATTTATTTTTTTACACCTTTTATTTTTATTTTATTCATAGTTTCAAAACTTTCTGTTAGAATATGAGTATTTATGGCTTTGCACAAAATTCATGAAAAATAGATATGTTCTTTGCAGAAGGTGATTTTATGTGCAGAGTAGTTAGGTTTAAATTTAATTAATAATAAAACAATACTTTTTTTTTAGATAACATTTAAATCAACTTTGTATATTTACCTTACCAAAATTAGTGAGGAGATGGTGAAAGAAAAAATGAAAATTTATAATGCACACGAGTTAATAGGAAAAGAAGTTTGTGACACAACTGGTAAGCCAATCGGATGGATAGATAAAACCTGGAATAGCTGGAACCAAGAGTATCCTGGATATTTCTTCGGGATAAAAATGAATGACTACGCCAAGAATACATATTTTAGAGGAGTAAATAAACTATTTCCCGTCTATAATGACTTCATCCAGACTGTTAGTGATAAGGTAATTTTGACGAGAACTATGGAGGATTTATGTAGATTCTGGACTAAAACAATTACTTGCGGTCAAACAACGTGCCCAGTTGATGAATTGATAGAGATGCCAGTATATGATAGGAATCATTCACGAGTTGGTACATTTACAACATATGTGGAAACCAATGGACAGATTAATAACTTCGGGATTTTGCTAGATCCATATCTTTGTGAAACATGGCAACTTCCATATAACACAACATTCCCTGTAGAACCATGGCATATCACTACTACGAAAAATACTGTTACATTAAATCAAGCGTTACAAGAATTAAAAGAATATTGGCAAAAAACTCGTAGGTACTAAATCAAGAGGCTATTTGCCTCTCAACCTTTTATTTTTTTCTATTTTTTATTTTTCTTTTATTTATGAGTTCAAAACTTTCTGTTAGAATATGACTATTTATGGCTTTGCACAATAAATAATTTAAAAAAATTAGTTAGAAATAAATAATTTCATTCTTTTACAAATATTATGGAACCAGTAATTAAAAAACCATCAGAAGAAGAGAAAGAAGAAGCAAAATCCTGGCCTATATGGGAGCAAGAAATATCAGAATTTCCATGGAAATATGATACTAAGGAGACATTCCTTGTAGTAGAGGGTGATGTAACTGTAACTAATGAAGATGGGAAAGAATTTCATTTTAAAGAAGGAGATTATGTAATTTTTCCAGAAGGTATGAAATGTAAATGGAAGATTAATAAGGATATAAGAAAACATTATAAAATGGGATAAAAAGAGATTTTAGGTTTAAGATTGTGACTTATGTGTTAAGAATTATCCTGTGTTAAACAGTACTTTCCAAATAGAAAATAATAGATCAATACTGATATCACCTGCAATACCTTATCCACATATTAGAGAAAGCATTGGTTTTGGTGGACTTGGTGGAGTTATTATATTGGTATCAAATTTTGAATTATTGGTTTAAGTATCTTATTATATTTAAGCTCTGAATAAACATATCAAATGATAACCTTGCACAAAGATTACTTTAAATTTAAACAAATTATTAAATTTTTTTTATATTTATTTTTTCTGCTAAAATAGACCAAAAAAGTTAAATTTATCTATATCTTTAATACAAATGTTACATATATTTATTAGAAAGATTTAAAATAACATTATATAATTACGAATACAATAAACTGAGGAGGTGGTGAAAGAAATATGAAAATTTGGAACTCACATGAGTTAATAGGAAAAGAAGTTTTTGACGCAAAAGGTAGACCAATCGGATGGGTAGATAAAACCTGGAATAGCTGGAATCAAGATTATCCTGGATATTTCTTCGGAATAAAAATGAATGATCAAACAAGAAACACCTATTTTAGAGGAGTAAACAAATTATTTCCAGTCTATAATGACTTAATACAAACTGTTGGTAATACAGTAACCTTGACGAAGACTATGGATGAGCTCTGTATGTATTGGACAAAAACAATTCCTTGCGGTCAAACCAATTGTCCAGTTGAGGAATTAATCGAAATGCCGGTATTTGACAAACATCATTCTCGAATTGGAACATTTACAACATATGTGGAAACCAATGGACAGATTAACAACTTCGGTGTTTTGCTAGATCCTTATATCTGTGAGACATGGCAACTTCCATATAACACAACATTCCCTGTAGAACCATGGCATATCACTACTACAAAAAAGACTATTACACTTGATCAAGCTTTACAAGAGTTAAAAGAGTATTGGCAGAAAACCCGTAAATTTTAAGATCGAGAGGTGAACCTGCCTCTCAACAAATTATTATATATATCCAATAACTTGATGGAGATTTTTAAACAAAATTTTTTTTATTTAAAAGAACTAATATTCCTTGATTTTAAATAATTTCAAAGCCTATAAACTCTAATAATAAATATATTAATAGCCTTTATATTTATTTAGAAAATATTATATATTAAATATTTTATACAATATATTTTAAGAAAGAAAAACAATCCGAATAATTTATGTGGGGGACCTAAAAGGATACGGATATAATTCCTTCCTCCGTATCCTTTTTATAATAATTTTTAAAAGCGAGTCTGTTTTTTTCTGAATAGCGGGCCACTGCTTTTTGTAACTGCTGAGAATTTGGATATGAGTTAATTAATTTTCCACAGAATACCGAGACTGTTTTTTCTGAATAGCGAGACTGAAGTGTGTTTTGAACAGTGGAAAACAGCGGGTATTAGCTATGGATTGATTAGAAAGCCGTGTCTGCTTTTCTCTGATTTGCCGAGGCTCTGATATTCCGAGTGTCGGCTTTTTTCCCTGCTTTTATGGCTCTCCTGTTTTACCCTTCCCCTCCTCCTGTTTTTTAAATGTTTTTAAAAAGCATTTAAAATAAAAAAAATATTTTATCCTCGGTTGTTTCCTCTGTATTCAATATCTTCATACCGGAGCGTACAGATATAAAAATATTGCCAGTGAGCTTGTTTTAAGTGGCTTTCAGTCTGTCATGCCGTGGTTGGAAGATTACCGCTTTTTTGTTTCAGCTTTTCAATTGTATCCTCGGCTTTGCTTCTGCTGATCCCTAAGTGTTCTAATTCTGTTATTACATATTCGTTTTTTTGCTTCTACATCAAAATTTTGAGAGCTTAATAATTTCTATGATTAAAAATCTTTTTTTTTTTAAGTAATAATAATTAATATCTTTTTATTACTTTTTTTTTGGTTTTTATTTTATGTCTTCAAAAAAGAAACAATCAATGATTATTGCTATATTAGCTGGAATTTTATTATTAATATCTGGTTTTAGTGGACTTGCAACTTGGGAGGCAATCAGGAATTTTGTTACGACTAATATTGTTAATAATTTTGTTGTTCAGATTATTTTTGTGATTTTGATTTTTATTTCTTCTTTGGGTGGATTATCTGTAATTATAGGTGGTTTACTTATTGGAAGAAGTAAAATAGTAACTGGTAAATTGTTTATTGTTTTTGGTGCCGGATTAGGTTTGATAGGTTTGATTATTTCTATTGTTGTTGCTTTAATGGAAAATAATTTTACAATTGGTAGTTTCTTTTCATTAGGTTTTTTAGGTTTGATTTTATCAATTGTTGCTAGATTGATGGTTAAAAAATAAAATCAAATGTAATTATTTATCTTCATCTTTTTTTAATCCTTTTTTTAAACCTTTTCCAAAACCTTTAACAGCGCCCCAACCTGCTTTACCAACTTTTCCAATTGCTTCACCTGTTTTTTCAGCTCCTTCTTCAATTTTTCCTTTCTTTTTATCATCACTCATAATGTTGGCCTCCTTAATATTATCATCAAATGCTTGTTATTATTTATTAAGTTAATGAAAAATTACTATATTTGAAGTTTTATACTCTTTATCCTATTTAGGTAAAAGGGATAGTGGTTTATAATCTTATTTTATGTTGGGAGATTTAATCTTTAGAACTTTTTGTTTTTTTAAATTAATTTATTTTTTATTTTTTTCTGTGATATAATATATATGTAATTCGTTATTGAGTTTGAGGATGGATTAAATAATGGCTATTTTAGAAGATATTTTAATCGAATTAGATCCATATATGGAAATAATATATCTTATTTTAACAATTATTATCGTTTTTACAATATTTAGTATTATATTAAGAATAATCAAAAGGCAATTATTAAAAAAAATAAAGAAAAAAAAACAAGTTGCTAATGTTATTGGTTTTTTTGATTTATTGAAATTTCTTTTTATATTGTTTATGATAATTGTTGTTGTTATAGTTTATTATGGTGATTGGGGTGATGTAGGTTTTATTGCAGGGTTATTAACTGTAGCCCTTGGTATGGCTCTTCAAAAACCAATAACTAGTGTATTTGCATGGTTAATTATTATCACTCGTAAACCTATTAGTATTGGAGATAGAGTTTCTATTTTAAATATGAAAGGAGATATAAGAGATATTACTTTAACTCATATATATTTGGAAGAAGTCGGTGGAACAGTTGAAGGTGAAGAAAAGTCAAATAGAACAATAATTCTTCCTACGTTGATAATTTTAAAAGAAAATATCATAAATTAATTGAATTACCATGTAATGTGATTCCTAAGAAAACTAAAGCGACATATAATAACGGTATTTTGGATATTAATATAAAACGTAGAGAAAGGAAAAAAGATAGCGGAGGCTATCACGTTAATATTGATTAATACTATAATTATTATTTGAATTAAAGAACAGATAAAAATTTTAAGAAAAAAGAATTGTAATTGTAAGATTTGATTTTATAACCATTTTTTATGTTTAAAATAAAGTAATAATGTAAGTCCGACTATAATAATTACAATCCAAATAGCAGGATATGCCCAAGGTAAGGTTAGTTCAGGCATATATTGAAAATTCATGCCATATACACCTGCAATAAAAGTCAGTGGAATAAAAATTGCTGCAAAAATAGTGAGAACTTTCATAACTTCATTCATTTTGTTACTAATGCTACTCATATACATATCAACCATACCAGATATAAGATCACGAAAAGTTTCAATGGTATCAATAACTTGAATGGTATGATCATATAAATCTCTAAGATAAATATGAGTAGATTCTTTAATTATATTTGACTCTTCACGTAATAAATTATTTATCACTTCACGAAGTGGCCATACAGATTTACGAATATAGATCATTTCTCTTTTTAAATTATAAATCTCTTGCAATATCTTAGGATTTGGATTAGAAATTAAATCTTCCTCTAAACCTTCAATTTGTTCACCAATTTTTTCAAGAATACCAAAATAACCATCCACAATAGCATCAGTTAAAGCATAAGCAAGATAATCAGCACCTCTCTTACGAATACGAGTTTTACCACCTCTTATCCTTCCTCTTACAGAATCAAAAACATCGCCAATGCTCTCCTGAAAAGATATAACAAAGTTCTTACCAAGAATAAAGCTAATTTGTTCGCTATGGATTTCATGGTTTTTTTCATCAGTATAAAGCATTTTTAAAACAAAAAAAATGTATTTTTCAAAATCCTCCATTTTTGGCCTTTGATCTGTATTTAAAATATCTTCTAAAACTAGAGGATGAATTTCAAAACAATTACCAATTTTTTCAATTACATCTATTTCATGTAATCCATCAATATTAATCCAAGTTATAGTAGGTTTCTCTTTAAAAGGAAAACATTCTTCAATATTTTTAACTTCTTTTTCCTCAACCTTTTTTTCATCATAGTCAATAATCGATATTCTAACTTTATCAGTTTTTTTTTCACCAATATGAACAAGAGAACCCGGTGCAAGACCTTTTGATTTAGATATTTTTTTTATTAAACGCGGTATACAAACACCTCATAATAAACAAATTAAATAAAATAAAAGTTAAAAAAAGTTGTCTTAAGTAGCATCATGTTCATCACTAATTTCACCAAAAATTTCTTCAATCAAATCCTCAAGAGTAACAACACCAATAATTTTACCACCTTTTGATTTAACAACTGCCATATGAGCTCTTTTCTTCTGCATTTTCCTTAAAACATCATCCGCTTTCATTTTCTGATAGACATACAAAACACTTTTCATAATATTTTTAACTTGTAATTTTTCATCTTTTAAAAGAGAATCTTTCACATGAACAATTCCAACAATATCTTTTTTATTTTTTTTATAAACAGGGAATCTGGAATGCCCAGTTTCAACAGCTTTTATCTTAAGTTGTCTTAAAGTAGAATTTTCTTTTACCAAATAAACATTTTTTATAGGTATAAATACCTCTTTTGTTTCAGTGTCATCAAAATCAAAAATCTCATTAACAAGATGTTTTTCATCTTTTTTTATCGTTCCATCTTGAACACCAAGATCAAGCATTATTTTAATCTCTTCTTCAGTAATTAATGCTTTTTTTCCAACTTCTTTTCCAAGAATTTTTAAAAAAACATTAGAAAGAGTAGAAAGTCCTAGGGATATAGGAGAAAAAACAAAGGTTATAATATTAAGAGGTCTAGCTACTCTAAAAGCAAAGTTTTCATTATGTATACCATATGCTTTAGGAATTGCTTCACCGAATACTACTACAAGGAATGTCATAATAGCTGTAGAAATCCCAACACCAATATTTCCAAATAATAATGCAGCAATAAAACCTGCAAGAATTGAAGCAGTTATATTTACTAGATTATTACAGATAACAATAGCGCTAACAACTTCACCAGGTTTCTCTAATAGTTTTTCAAGAATTACAGCACTTTTTACACCAGTTTTTGCCTTTTTTCTAACTTTGATTCTATTTACAGAGACAAATGCCATTTCAGCTGCTGCAAAAAAAGAAGAGAGAACTATAAGAATAATTATTATTATCGTTATAATAATCGAAATCATGTCTATTTCATCTTTTACTTTATCTGGTAAATTTTTCTAATTGGCCAAGATATTTCGATTTTTTCTTTATCAAAACGTTTTTTTAAAGCTTTAATGAATTCATTTCTTACTATATATCTTGCCATCGGTTCATTAACTCGTAATATTGCTATAAAATTAATATTTGAATCACCAAACTCCTTGAACCTAAAGGTTGGTTCAAAATCTTTAACTGCACCATAAACTGTTTGTTGTATCTGTTTAGCAACTTCAAGTGTAATTTTTTCTACCTTATTAAGATCAGATTCATAGGCTATACCACAGGGAATCCAAATTGAGAAATCCTTTTTTGGCATTGAATAATTAATTATGTTACTATCGGCAAGTTTAGCATTTGGAATTATAAGAAGATTATCTGTTAGCAATTTGACTCTTGTTGATCTCCATCCTATATCTTCAACAACTCCATAGGTATCTTTATCTAATTCAATAAAGTCTTCAACTCTAATAGGTTTATCTGATAGAATATGAACACCTGCAAAAAAGTTAGATAGAGTACTCTGTAATGCAAGACCAATGACAACAGCTCCTAAGCCAACTCCAGCTATCATAGGAGTTATATCGACTTTAAAATATCCTAAGATTATAACGATTGCAATTAAGAAGATAATTACTGATAAAGCTTTATTAAGTAAGCCTGGTGTTCTTTCAAATCCTTTTCTTACTTTTAAATAACCAAGCATAATAATAGTAATAACATTGGATATTAGGAGAGCTATTGTTAGGGTAATAAATATAAAAATACCACCATCTATCCAACTGTTATAATCTTCTAATATTGTTAAGGATTTTAAAGCAGTATATACTCCAATAATAAATACAACTAAGAGAACAGGTTTAGATAATTTTTTTAATATAAAATCTCTATAACTTTTTTTTTTCCCAGCAATTCTTTTCACAATATATTTTAATATTAAATATGATAGTGTAACAAAGATAATTGTTCCTAAAAAAATAATTAGAAATCGTAAATATTCATTATCAATGATGTTGTTTAAAAATGCCACAGAAATACTTCTCCTTTTTTGAATATTGAGAATAATATTTTGAATAAATAGTTTCTGTTAGAAATAATATAATTTTCGCAATCTCAGCTTTTTTAATTTTTTTAATTAATTGGTGATTTTTTAGTTACCTTTTAAAATAAAATTAATCCTAATTTTAAAACAATAAATTTCGAAATAATTATCTATAAAGATTTTGTTTCTCTATATACATAATTTGATTGGGGCTTGGAGGAGACTTTATTGGATACTACATTACTTCTTATTATCGGTGGTTCTAGTGCTATTGCTTTTTACATGGCTTGGAGTATCGGAGCAAATGATGTAGCTAATTCAATGTCAACTGCAGTTGGTGCAAAAGCAATAACATTTAAACAAGCAGTAATAATAGCTGGAATATTAAATCTGATAGGAGCAGTTTTTGTCGGTGGTCATGTTACTGACACCGTAAGAAAAGGTATTGTAGATGTAACTGGAATTGATACACATGTTTTATTACTTGGATTTGTTGCAAGTCTATTAGCAGCAGCGATATGGGTTACCCTTTCTACATGGAAAGAAATGCCAATTTCAACAACTCATTCAATTATTGGAGCTTTAATGGGTTTTGGATTAATAGCTGGTGGAACTTCAGCTGTTGTTTGGACAAAGATCGGATCAGTTGTTGCAAGTTGGGTATTATCACCTATATCTGGTTGCATACTTGCATTTATTATTTTTAAAATAATTGTTAAACTAATTTTTTCAAAGGAAAAACCTGTTAAATCTGCAAAAGTAGTTGGACCTGTGATAATCGGATTTACAGCTTTTTTAATAGTGTCATCATTATTTCTGAAGACACCACTTTCAAAAAACTATAACATAACTGATATTGAAAGCGTAATTTATGCTGGTATAATTTCAATAATTGTTGGAATTATAGGAATTTTATTACTTAGGAAAATTGATGACACAAAAACAGAGGATTATTTAACAGTAGAAGGAATTTTTAGAAAACTTCAGATAATTACATCATGTTATGTTGCTTTTGCTCATGGTGCAAATGATGTTGCAAATGCGATTGGTCCAGTAGCCTCAATTATTCCATTAGCTCAAGGAATGGATATTGGTGGAACTGTTGATGTTCCTGTAGCTTTATTAGCCCTTGGTGGTTTTGGAATTGCTGTAGGTTGTATGACTTGGGGTAGAAGAGTTATGAGAACAGTTGGTGGTAGAATAACTAGCCTTACAAACACAAGAGGTTTTTCAGTAGATTTTGGAGCAGCAACAACAGTGCTTATTGCTTCTAAACTTGGTATGCCAATTTCTACTTCTCATACAGTTGTCGGTGCAGTCATAGGGGTCGGACTTGCAAGAGGTTTAGAAGCAGTTGATTTAGGCATAATAAAAAAAATTATTATCTCTTGGTTATTAACATTACCGGTTGCTGCAGGTACATCTGTAGCAATATTCTTAATATTAAGTGTAATATTTTAAAATATAAAGGTAGGTGAAAAAGATGGAAGAAAAAAAAGTACATGTAAGAGCACCAGTATCAGATACATTTAGAAAAAAATCACCTTTTGGACAACTATTAGAACATATGTCGAAAGTAAAAGAATGTGTTGAAGTTTTACACAATGGACTTATAAATTACTATAAGGGAGATTATAAATCATTCTCAGATGTAACAAGACATGTTGATCAATTAGAGCATGAAGCTGATTTAATTAAAAGTAATATTAGAAATCATCTACCGAAAACAATTTTTATGCCTGTTGATAAAGGTAAATTTTTATGGGCTTTAAGAGAACAAGATAAAATACTAGATCATGCTGAAAACCTTGTTAATATGCTTGATATGAGACGTACAAAAATTCCTAAGGAATTACAAGAAAATTTTGTTAAACATGTTGATTTGGTATTAAAAACGGTTCTAAAAATGGAAGGTGCAGTAGAAAATATTAAAGATCTTATTGAAACAAGTTTTGTTAAAAGGGAACGTGAACAAACAAAAGAGTTTATCTATGAAGTTCATGAATTTGAAAGAGAAGCTGATACGAAAAGATATGAAATTACACAAGGAATTTATAAATTAGAAAAAAAACTCACACCGATGGATGTCTATCATCTTTTAAAAATTGTTGATTGGGTAGACGATATTGCGGATCATGCTGAAAATGTTGCAGATTGGTTAAGAGCAATGATAGCGAAATAATCAATTATATTATTGGAGAATAGTTTAAAAAATAAGATATCTTTAACAAATTTCTAAATTGATATCTATGATTAATGTACAAAATCTTACAAAAACATATGGGAAAATAATAGCTCTAAATAATGTAAGCTTTAATTTTCCTAATTCAAAAGTAATAGCCATAATGGGAGAAAATGGAGCAGGAAAAAGCACTCTTTTAAAAATTTTAACAGGAATACTACCATTTGACTCAGGAGAAGTATTTATCGATAATCATTCAATTATAAAAGATTCAATAAAAGCACGAGAAAAAATAGGTTATCTTCCTGAAATGCCAGAAATGTATGAACGACTCACAGGGAGAGAATTCCTATTTTATATTGCATCACTTAGAAAACTACAAAATGCTGAAGAAAAAATAAAAGAAATAACCAAAAACATTGATATAAATGATTTTTTAGATTATGAAATAGGAACATATTCAAAAGGTATGAAACAAAAAATCTCAATTACTTCAGCAATAATGCATAATCCAAGCAATCTTTTACTTGATGAACCAGTATTTGGACTTGATCCTCTTACTGCAAAAAAAATTCAAGATTTTATTAAAAAACAAACAGGCACTACAATTATTGCAACACATTCAACACTATTAGTAGAACAAGTAGCAGATTCAGTATATATAATTGAGAGAGGAAACATTATTCATTTTGAAGAAGTAAAAAAACTTTTAAAGCAGTATACCAGCATCGAAGAAGCATATTTTGCATATAAAAGGACGAATAAAAAAAATGTTTGAAACAACAAAAATATTACTTATTAACAACACACGTGGTCTTATATCTAAAATAAAAGAGACACCAATACTTTACATTTTTTTTACAATAATGATTATTTCAACCATTTTTATGTTCGGCTTTGTAACATTATATTTTCAAGTAGTTGAAACAAATTTTAAATTAAAAATTCAAGATGTTTTTTTCATGATTTTTTTAGCATTTTTAGTAAAATCATCTGTTGATTTTTATAATCTTTTTGTAAAATCACAGGAAGTTACTTATGCTCTTTCAACACCAATTACTCATAAAAAAACAATAAGTGAGATTTTTTTTACAGTTTTTGTAACAAATATAGTTATTTGGTTTTCTTTTTCTACCCTTTATATTATAGGATTAATTATTTTTAAAATTAATATTAATTATCTAGATTTGTATTTATTTTTCAATTTAGGAGTAATATCTGCAATCTGTTTAGGTTGTAGTATTTGTATAAATTTTTTTTCGAGATTAAGAATTAGAATAATACCAATGATAATATTAGTTGTTTTTTACTTATACTTACTAGATCCATTATTTGTTTTAATCACATTACCTCTTGCATTTCTGCATATTTTATGGAGTCTTAACCATGCAGATGAATCACATCAGAATATTAGACGAAAGGAAAGAATAAATAATATCTCTCAGAATAAAACAAGAGGTATTATCAGAGCAATTTTTTACAAAGAAATAACAATTTTATGGCGCGATAGACTTCTTGCAAGTTTTGTATCAACATCAGTTTTTACAGGTTTAACTGCAGGTTATCTATATCTTTATGGTGATGAATTGTTTATACCAGAATCATTAAGGGTTATGTATGGTGAATTTTTACCATCACTGTTTATATTTTTAGGTATTTTTATAGTTGTAATATACACTGCAGTTTTTCCATCGCTTATCCTTTTTTTAAATGAGGAAAAAACATTATGGATAATAAGACATATTCCAATTAAAAACGAAAAATTAATTTTGGGTAAAATATCATCTTTAATTTTATGTTTTATAGCAGGAATACCGTTTATTCCATTTATGCTGATTTTTGTAGGTATTGAAAATTTACTATATCTATCTTGGTTTTTAGTATTTGCATATCTTGCAAGTGTAATAATTACACTCCCAATCGGTGTAAAATATGTAGGAAAAAAATCAGATATAATGCTTCTTTATAGTATTACAATGTTATTATTATTTGTATTAGGAATAGGCTCATTTATAAGTGTATATATTTGGGATAACTTTACCTATCCTATTATTCCATCTATGCTTATCATTCTAATTGAATTTTTAGCTTTATATATATCTGTTAAAATATCAGATAAAATTTTAACTATTAGAAAACCACTTAGTTTAGATTTGAATAATTCCTAGTTTTTTCATTTTCAGAAAGTTATCTGGATGTTTCTCAAAATATTTATGAACGGGTTCAAGGATTTTATTAATATATTTTGCAGTAGAATTTTTTAAATCAAGTGGATGTAAACCATTAATATATGCATTTTCTAATTCTTCATAACTACTGAATTCTAAATTACCACCGAATTTTTCAGGTCTTTCTATTAAGAATGTTTCATCTTTAATTTCAGGAAAAATAACATATTTACAGATTTCAATAACTGGATTACCATTAACGATTTTTTCTGGACAATAAGCTTTTTTTATTTTACTATTGACCTTATCTGGATCATCATGAATACTAATCATTGAATCAGGTTTACTTTTACTCATTTTTACCTCATTTGGATCCATTCTTCCCCCTGCTTGAAGTCCTGTCAGTAACGGTGTATGAATTGCAATTGGTGCTTTACGACTTATTTTTTTTGATATATCCCTTGCAAGCATATGTGCATGACGTTGATCCATACCACCATATGCTATATCTAAATTCAAATAGAAAATATCAGAAACCTGCATAGCTGGATAAAAAAGTTTTGATAAATCACGTTCTGCTTCATCTTCAGATCGTCCCATTATATCCATTGCTCTTTTAACACGTGCAACACTTGTTGCTTTAGATACTCTTAATACTAACTCCCAGTATTTTGGATCACCTACATAATCACTTGCATAAATAAATGTTAATTTATCTGGGTCAACCCCCATTGCTTCAAAACAGTCTTGCATATATTTACCACAAAGTTTAATATTCTCTATATCTCCCCCTAATTTATCATTTATATATGCATGCCAATCAGCCATAAGTACAGTAAAATCAAAACCAGCATTTAGAAAATCATTAATTTTATTTGTACAAATCTTCCAACCTAAATGAACTGTTCCAGAGGGTTCAAATCCGATATAAGCACGAGGTTTAACTTTTTCTAAAACATTTTTAAGTTCAGGTATTGTTACAACTTCTTCAATATTTTGTAATATTATTTCTAATTTATCCATCATAATCATCTCTTAAGTTTTAACACGACTCTATCAATGATTTTATCTGTCACACCAAGATAATTCTCAGGTTTTAATGCATGATTAATTTCTTTTTCAGATAGTAAATTGAGTTTTTTATTTTCAACAATAAAAATTTCTTTTAAAGTTTTGTTTTCTTTTACAGCTTTAAGAGATGCTCTCCGCATAATTTCATGTGCCTCGCCTCTAGCAACACCTTTACTAATCAATGATGTCATAAGTGATTCTGCCATAGGTAGACCTTTTGAAATCTCAAGATTTTTTTTCATTTTATCTGGAAAAACTTTTATATTTTTGAAAACATCATTTGTTTTATATACAATCCAATCTGTTAGAATTATTGAATGAGGTATAATAAAACGTTCATTACTAGAATTACATAAATCTCTTTCATGCCACTGTACCGCATTTTCATAAGTAGGTATACAATAACAACGTACAAGTCTTGCAAGACCGCATATTTGCTCGCAAGTAATTGGATTTCTTTTATGTGGCATTGTAGATGAACCTACTTGTTTTTTCGCTTCAAATGCCTCTGCAACTTCCCCTATTTCATCACGTTGTAAATTACGTATTTCTGTCGCAAATTTCTCCATACTAGTAGCAATATTACATAAAACACCTAAAAGTTCATTATAACGATCTCTGCATACAATCTGAGTGCTTACATCCTCAACTCCTACTTTAAGATCCTTAAGCATTTCCTCCTGTATTTTTAAGGCTTTTGGCCCTAATGCAGCACCAGTACCAACTGCACCTGAAAGTTTTCCTACTAATAATCTACTTTTACATTCAAATAGACGTTCAAGATGACGATCAACTTCCAATGCATATCCTGCCATTTTTAATCCAAATGTTATAGGTATTGTATGTTGTCCATGTGTTCTTCCAACCATAACTGTTTTTCTGTGATTTATTGTAAGATCTAAAAGTGTATTTCTAAAATCCTTTAAATTTTTATTAACTAATTCAAGAGAATCAGCGAACTGCAAAGCATTAGCTGTATCAACAATATCATAACTTGTTGCACCAAGATGTATATATTTACCAGCATCAGCTCTACATTGTTCTGCAAGAGCACGTGTTACCGCCATAATGTCATGTTTAGTTTCAGATTCAATTTCTTTTACACGATCAACTTTAACAATATTTACAGAAGCTTTCTTAGTTATTTCTTCAGCATCTTTTTTAGGAATATTTCCAACTTTTGCATGAGCTCGAGCAAGTGCAGCTTCAACGTTTAAAAGATACTGTAGACGTTGTTTTTCTCCAAAAATATTTTTTATCTCTTTTCTACCATATCTATAGTCTAAAGGACATACTGGATCAATCATCATATTCACAATTCTGGTATTCAAACCAAGTTAATGTTTTTTTCTAAATTGATTCATTTTAAATACTAATAACATTATTATTCAACTATTGTGAGGAGTTGAAGTTATGGAAAAAAATAATAAAATAAATGAAAAAGAATTAGGTTGGAAACCAAGTTTTTCGATAATTGTTGGAGTTGGTTGGTTAATATTTTTAATAATTTGGCTTGCATTTCATCCAGAAAACTACTCAGGAGAAAAAATTTTTGCAATAATTCTTCTTGGAACACTAGTTATGTTTGTATTATTAGGTGGTACATGGGCTATGTATGGTATAAGAAAAATTCCAGCAAAAGATAAAGAAATGTTTAAGATAGCAGGATTTAAATGGAGAGTAGTTCTTTCTATAGTTTTACCATTTATATCTATGATTTTTTTAATATTATGGTTCTGGTTCTCTGATGAAACAAGTTATGATATATGGCAGCATATAGCGGTAATATTAGTAATACTATTGATAAATGGTGGTATACTAGGCGCAGTATGGGCACGTTGGGGTATTAAACACAGCGATAAATTTGATAAAAAATATGATAAAGAGGATTAAAAATCATCATTTTTTATTTATAGATTTCAACTTTTAAACTTTCAAGATTTATACCGTTATACTGAGTTTCACTTATTTCTTTATCTTCATGTAAGATTTTGTATTTGAAACCAGCTTTTTGTATAATATTTAGATAATCAGATTTAAGAAGGGCACCACCTACACATCCAGCAATAAGTTTTTCATCCGATCTTTGTTCACTTGTTAATTCTTCTAATAAAACAATATCCGAAACATACATTTTACCCTTGTTTTTCAAAACTCTATAAGCTTCTTTGAAAACTTTAAATTTATCAGGAGCAAGATTAATTACACAGTTACTAATAATAACATCTATACTTTCATTTTCAACAGGTAGTTTTTCAATATCTCCAAGTCTGAATTCTACGTTTTTAAAACCATATTTATCAGCAAGATTTCTGGCTTTATAGATCATTTCTTCAGTCATATCAACTCCTATGACTTTACCGTTAATTCCTACTTTTTTCACAGCAAGAAAACTATCAAAACCAGCACCAGAACCTAAATCTAAAACAACATCCCCTTCTTGGATTTTTGCTAATGCTATCGGATTTCCACAACCAAGACCAAGATTCGCCTCGGATGCCATTTGTATCTCTTCATCAGAATAACCTATAGCTTTTGCAATTTTAACCGAATCCAAATCACTTTTATTGCAAGAACATTCACAACTATTATTTATAGCAATTTTACCATAGCTTTCTTTTACAATTTTCTTTACATTTTTCATATCTACTCTAACTTTTAATACAATCAACTATATCAATACATCTTTTTGTTTCTTTTACATCATGAACTCTGACTATATCTGCACCATTAAGAACAGCAACTGCAGTTGCTGCAAGACTACCTTCAAGCCTATCTTCAACTGATAATAATTTTTCTCCTCCACAAATGTTTCCTATAAATTTTTTACGGGAAGCACCAACTAAAATAGGATATCCTAAGATTTTTAACTTAGAAAGATGTTTAAGAATTTCACAATTATCTTCTATACCTCTACCTGTTCTTTTCCCGAAACCAAGACCTGGATCAATAACTATGTTTTCTTTTTTAACATCATTAAACATTGCATATTCTGCTCGTTCTTTTAAAAAATTAGTAATTTCAAATATTATATCATCATAATAAGCATTATTCTGCATATCCCTAGGATTTCCTTTCATATGCATAAGACAAATCGAAACATTATAATTTGCAACAATATTCACAAGTTTTTTATCACCCTTTAAAGCAGTAATATCGTTAATCATTCCAACTCCAAGATCAAATGATTTTTTTGCAACCTCTGATTTATATGTATCAATTGAAAGTGGTATCTCAATTTTTTTAACAAGTTTTTCAACTACAGGTATAACACGATTAAGCTCTTCTGAAGTTGAAAGAGGTAATGCACCAGGTCTAGTAGATTCACCACCGATATCAATTATATCTGCACCATCTTTTTGCATTTGAATAGCATGTTTTACTGCATCATCAATACTTAAAAACCTACCACCATCAGAAAAACTATCAGGAGTAATATTTAAAACCCCCATAATAAGGGTTTTTTTATCTAAATCAAAAACTTTATCAGAAATTTTTAAATTTCTCATTTAACATCCTTCAGAACAAGTTTTATTTCTTCAGATATTTTTTTAAGTCGAGGATAATGACGATTTATTTTACCTACTAGTTTATTTAATTGTGCAATAGTTCCAATAACAAGAATATTTCCTTTTTCATTATGCAAAGCAAATGTATCACGTGGAACAGCTACCTCTCCACCGACACTAAGCATATCCTGTTTTATTATTATTGCATCTTGCAAAACAACATTTTCAAGTTTAATAATTCGTGTAATCATTTTTGGAGCCATAATATCTACACTAGCTGGATCACTACCAATATCTATAATCTGTTTTTTTGCATCAGCAAGATTTTTAATATCAATTATTTTTGCATTATGTATTATCACAAAAAACAAGAATAAATTTATTCTATATGAAATATTTGTACAAAAATTATTATTTCTTTTTTAATTTCTCTTGTTTCTCCCTTGCTCTTTTAACCTTAATGGGTAGATATAAAATATAAAAGATACAAAAAAACCAAACATTTGCAACTACAACAATTACTATTGGATCCCAACCCTGAAAAATATGAATAACCGACATAGTTAAAGCAATAAGTATTGCAATAAGAGCGTAAATAATGATTAATTGTTTTTCACTACGGTTTTCAAACATTAAATGTTGTTATAATCATATTGTTATTTACATTTTTGTAAATTTTACAGTTTAACATATTTTATTTTAAAATTTATTAAATGGACCTTCAACTGTACATTTACTTATAAAAAAATTATTCAAATGTATATAGAGGAAAATTATATATCTTAAGTGTTATATTGATATTGGGGGAAAGTAAAGTGCAAAGAACCATTCAGATATTAGAAGTTATATTAATTTTTTCATTATTTGCACTACCTTCTATTTTATCATCTGATAACTATATTATTAATCAAGTTGAAATTAAAAATGAAGTTGATTGGTGGCCAATGTTTTGTCACGATGCTGCTAATAGTGCTTATTCGAGTTGCAATGTTTCAGAAAAAAATAAAATTTTATGGAATGTAAAAACAGATATTATGAGTTCGTCGTCTCCAGTGGTTGTAGATGGAAAGGTGTATGTTACTACAGGATATTTTAGTGACGGGCAAATTCTTTGTATTGATCTAGAAACAGGTTCATTTTTATGGAATTATTCTGAGGATGCAATATGGGTTTCTCCAGTTGTAATTAATGATTACTTATATGCAGCAATCCAATACGGTGGAAGAATTATATGTTTAAACAGCTTAACAGGCAAATTGATATGGAATACTACCTTGGACCCAAGTGTAAATATAATTGAGGAATCTCCTGCTTTTTATAATGGGAAAATTTACGTAGCTTGCAGTTGTTATCTAGAATATCAAAATAATAATAGCGGATTGTACTGTTTAGACGCATATGATGGATCAATTTTGTGGTTCTATCCTACTGGTAGAAGTATGATGTTTTCTCCTAGCATTTATGATGGTAAAGTATATACTATTGGTGTAAATAATCGTTTAACTTGTCTTGATGCAGAAAATGGTAATGAAATATGGACATTACCTGATTTTTTTATTGTATACCACCCTTTTATTTTAAATGATAAGATTTATGTGGCTACATTACAGGGAGTTATAGCAGGATCTGTAGCATGTATTAAAGATGGAGAAGTTCTTTGGCAATATCATCCAGATTTAAATTATGGAGTTACAACAACAATAGTTGGTAGAAATAATAGTATTTATTTTGGTACGGGTAATTCAAAAGTTTCTGACCCTGGAAAAGTTGTGTGCCTTAATGCAGGAACAGGGGAAGAAAAATGGAGTTATATGTCAAAGGGTAATACAATATTTACAAGTAGACCTTCCTTAACAAAAGATTATTTGTTTATAATTAGAGATTATTTCTATGATGTAACTCATAGAATTTGTAGTATTTGTAGTTTCGATGTAGATACTGGCGAAAGAGTATGGTATTATACTATAGGTATGGATTTTGATAATTATATTGATGGTGGAATTGCTATTGCTGATAATAAGATAATTGTCAGCTCTGTGGAAAGTGATGATTCAGGTGAAGTTTGGGGTGGTGTATATTGTTTTGATAAATCTGATTCAAATTTACCACCCAACTCTCCTAGTATTAATTATGATGAATATAACCATTTACTTGCTTTAATATCAATTGATCCTGAAGGTGATAAAATTAGATATGGAATTTCATGGGATAATGATCAAACAGTGGATGAATGGACAGTTTTTTGTGAAAGTAGTACATATGTATATGTTGTATGTGATGATAGACGAGGTGAAGTTGGAGTTGTAGCAGAAGATGAATATGGAGCGCAAAGTGATTGGGTTTCAATAACATCAAAAAGTAAATTTTTCTATTTTTCAATCTTTGAAAGATTAATTCAGCGTTTTCCAATTTTTGAAAAAATACTAAACCAAATCACAAAAGGAATGTTTAACGTCTGATTAATTTATTACACTAAAATCTCTCTTGCTTCACTTATTGTAAATAGAGAACCAGTAATAACAATGATATCCTGTTTCTTTGCAATAACTTTTGCATATTTTACTGCATCAGATACATTATTTTTAATAATAGCAGTTTTAGGTTTAAAACACTCTTTTAACTTTGCAGGTTTAGTGGCACGAATATTACTAGATTTTGTAACAATTATTTTATCAGCAATAGGACTTATTATTTTGACCATTTCTTTTACATTTTTATCAGATAAAATTCCTATTACAAGTATTAGTTTATCATAAGTAAAATCTTTTTTAATAGTGGTTTTTAACATATTCATACCAGATATGTTATGCGCACCATCAATAAGGATAACTGGTTTAAAATCAAGTATTTCCATTCTACCTGGAATAGTTGTGTTTTCCACACCCTTTTTTATATCTTCATCTGTAACATATACTCCTTTCATCTGAAGAGATTCAATACACATTAAACTTAAAGCAAGATTTTCACCCTGAAAAAAACCTTGTAAGCTTGTTTTAACAAAATAATCTTTAATTTTACCATGAATAATAAAATCCTGCCAGTTTAGATTACCACCAATTTTTTCCCAAGAACTTTTATCAATAACTGTTAAAGATGCATTTTTCTGAATAGCATTTTTTCGAATAACATTTAAAGCAGTATTCTCAGCAGCAGTAATTACAGGTATATTTTCTTTTATAATACCTGCTTTTTCAAAAGAAATTTTATCAATAGTATTACCAAGTCTATCCTGATGCTCAATAGTAACATTAGTAATTACACTGATAATAGGATTTACAATATTTGTTGCATCAAAACGACCACCGAGACCCACCTCAATAACTGCATAATCAACTTTTTTAACAAAAAAATATTCAAAAGCCATTGCTGTAGTTATTTCAAAAAAAGTAGGAATATTATTAATTTTAATCATTTCATCAACAATAGATTTAACTTTTTCTACAAGAAATACAATTTCATCTTCTGAAATTTCATTATTATCAATTACAAAACGTTCAGAAAAATGCTGAATATGAGGCGATGTATATAGACCAACACGGTAACCCGCTGAAGTTAAAATTGAACTTATATATTTACAAACACTACCTTTACCATTTGTTCCACCAACATGAATAACATCATAATTATTTTGAGGTTTTCCAAGTTTTTGACAGATAAAAACAATTCTTTCAAGACTAAGTTTTATCCCATACTTTTCAAAACTATAAAGCCATTCTATTGCTTGGTTATATTTCATATAACTTTAAACTACTATTTAGTAGCCCTCAGAATACAAAACATCAGATAAAACTGAATACTTATCTTTCCAACTGTCACCTTTTGAAATTTCAACTTTCCGCCCATTAATTTTAAGACGACCCTGCTCAAATAGATCAATAGTTCTAGGTAAAATCTGATGTTCTACTTCAAGAATTCTAGCAGCAATTTCATCTCGATTATCATCTGACATAACTTTTACTGCAGCCTGTAAAATAATAGGACCACTATCCATTTCTTCATTCATAAAATGTGTAGTACAACCAGAAATTTTTACACCATAATCAATAGCATCACCCTGTCCGTTAGCCCCCTTAAAACTAGGTAAAAGCGCAGGATGAATATTAATTATTTTGCCATACCATTTTTTAATAAACATTTTACTAAGAATTTTCATATAACCTGCACCAACAACTAGGTCTACTTTATTTTCAATCAATATTTTATCTATTTTTTTATCTAATTCATCTCTACCCGAACCCTTTGAATCAACAAAAAAACAGTTAATATTATGATTTTCAGCTCGTTTCAAACAAAAAGCATCACATTTATCAGAAATAACAACAACTACTTCTGCATTAATCATATTTTTTTCAGAAGCATCAATAATACTTTGAAGATCAGTACCGCCACCAGATGCAAGCACTCCAATATGAAGTTTTTTAACCATATAAATTACCAACAATGTAATTTACTATTGTTTAAACATTTTTTCTATGATATTCATAGGAGCATCTGTTTTAAAACCAGTTGAACTAAAATGAGTTCTATATACATTATAACCCTGTTTTTTTAACCATTCAAAAAATAAATCTTTTTTAGGTATAGATTTTTTTAAAAAAGAACCAATGCTCTCAGTTGTATAAAAAAAAGGTTTTGCATCTGCTTCTTCTTTTAAAATATCTAACAATATGTATATATGGTTTTTACATCCAAGTTTCTTATTAGGTAAAATATTTTGTATATCATTTATTGTTTTTTTATCAACAAAGCTTCCAAGCCATATAGGTCCAATATCATTTTTAGTCTTTTGTAGACCAATATTTTCACCAGATTGAATTTTTTTAAAATTATTCATACATTGATTTGCTTTTGATATACTACTATAGACTTTAACATAAACTCTGAAATAATGATCAGATGAATAACAAAGCAATGGTTCTATAGCTTTATCATAAACACCTGCAACTCTACAAATAAAACCAAGTAATATCCTTAACCCTATTTCTTTCATAACTATAGAATGAAAAGGAACAGCACCATAACGTCTAATACATACTTTTGGATAAACACCACATAAAGTAGCTGTATCAGTTGCACTACATGAAATAACTCCACCATTTTTAATACTTCTAACTGCTGAATCAATAAAATATACTGGACTTCCAAAAGGATCAATATCAATATAATCAAAATTTCTTTCAGATAATAAAACATTAAGATTCATATTACATGATTCTACATTTTTAAAACTATATTCTTCTATGTTTTTTTTAATAAGATTATAAGACTCTTTATCCCAGTCGTTAACTACTATTTCAAAATCACCAACTATTTCATTTGCAAGTCTAACACCTCTTATACCTGAAGCTGCAAGACCATCAAGAAATTTTTTTTTCTTTTTTGATATATCTAAAATATGTTGGCATATAAGAATGGAAATATCACGATTAAGCTGCATATTAGGATTATAAAAAGGAAAACCTTTCTTTGAACCAGGTCCTTTTGAAATATTTTTATTGTTATAAACTAAAACATTAGTATTTCCTTCAGAAATCTTTTTTAAAAAAATATTTTTATTCATATTCAAAACAGAGGTGGTAGTTTTTCCTCCATAATCTTTTCAATTTTATATGGTAAAAGATTACGATTAACTGGAGTAACCTCAAGAATTCTTATATCATCACGACGACGGACATCCTGCAGAAGAGGCGTACGTGATTTCTTATGAAGTGTAACCATAATTGGTTTATCTGAATCAAGTGATTCGATCACCATTTTACAGAAACTTTCTGATAACATTTGCATTTTTCCAATTTCATCAATAACAATAATATTTATTTCTTCATCAGTTATTGCTTTTTCAATCGCAGGGACACCAATCTCATCAAGTACTGCAATATCAACTCCGTATTTACCAACTTTTTCTTTTCCTTCATATTTAATATGTGAAAAAACCTCTTTTTGTTTTGTCTGCCAGTTTGTTACATAAAAACCTACACGGTATCCTTTCTCAATTATTGGTTCAGTAATCATACCTCCAACTACGTAACCATGGTCCTCAAGTGATTTAATAATTTTTAATAAAGTATCAGTCTTTCCAACACTGGGCATTCCAGTTATACCTATCTTTGGTATATCATCCATAATAGCAATATGTAATGCATTTTTTATTTAGAAACCTTTTTGTGCAGGTATTCTGTAGAATTTCATAAACACTGCTCCACCAAAAATATATAAAATAACAGCAATTAAAAGGAGTGATGGAGCTAAATTATAATAAGCTTTACCAAATAAAATAGTTAAAAGTATTAAAATAATCGCAAGTACATTCATTTTTTTATCTATTTTTGGAAAAACAAAATCAGAAGCCATTAATGCACCCATTATTACAACAGTTGGTAAAATAAGGATAATATCAACTTTTAAATAAGCTAGAATAATCAAGATAATTGCACTAGCGCTAGCTGGAAGTCCAATATATATTTTTTTTTCCTTCATATAACTAAAACTTGCCAGTCGAACTATTCCAAAAAACAAAAAAAGTCCTATTCCAACAAATAAAAAAATATTTCGTAAAATTTCATAAAATGGTTCATATGAATATACAAAAAAAATAAAAATAGCTGGTGCAACCACCATACTCGTCATATCAGCCATAGATTCCAGATACTCACCAATTTTACTTTTACCAAATTTTCTAGCTATGATACCATCAAGTCCATCTGCTAAAAGAGCTAATAAAATCAATGTAAGAGATATATGAATACGCATTTCAAAAGAATCAATGAAACCTATAAACAATACAATTATTGCTACCACACCAAAAATTGCATTTGTAATAGAAATAAAATCAGCATATGATAATAATCTAAGCATTGATTTCTGCAATTTTATCTTCACCAGCTTTAATCCTACAGCCAATTCTAACATTTATATTTTTAATTTTTGAACAGGGAAGATATACATCAACACGTGAACCAAGTCTAATGATACCAATGCGATATCCTTTCTTTAAGATATCACCTTTTTTAACATATGGTACAATACGCCGAGCAAGAGTACCTGCTATCTGTACAATTTTAATAAGACCAATACTAGTCTCGATAATAATTACTACTCGCTCGTTTTTATCTGATTCTTTTTTAAAAGCAGGTAAATGCAAACCATGGATATGGTTAATACTTTTTATTTTCCCATCTAGAACCATTCGGTTAACATGCACATTTTGAACATTCATAAAAGTAGAAATAGTATAGCATTTACCAATATCTATGTCATTTAACTCTGTTATTTCTCTTATTTTTCCATCTGCACATGCAACAATACCATCACCAATTTTTCTATCTGGATCACGAAAAAACACAATGAAAAAAACTGTTAATACAAATAATAAAAAAGAAAAAAATAATAAAATAAAACTAAACGAGTTCTGATAAAATATTAATGATATAATCAATACTATAACCGCAGATACAAAAGATGATAAAATCCATGATATACAATCCTTTGCAATTTTCATTTTCTATGATTTTCTCCGAATTAAGTTATTAAAAATTTTTTCAAGAGGACCATTTCTTTTATAAATATTTGTTAAAGATAATATTTTATTAAAAACTTCAGGTATAATCTTTATGATAATTAAAAGAAGAACAACTAGAGCAATTAAACTACCAATTTTTGCTATAACATTATGCGCAAGATTAAAATCTGTTATATTTCTAACAAGTAAAAATGCAACTAATGCATTTCTAAAAAGATTCAAAATATAAACAGGTAAAACAGTTACTAATAGACCAATAATTTTTCTTTTTATATTGACTTCTGGTAAAGCAAGTATCATTCCAACAAAAATAACCATCGACTGAACAGCAGTACACGCAAAAATAATTGAAACTATTACTGTTCCATCATATAAAATAGGTGTACTAATTATACCAGCTGGTCCAAGTGTTACTTTCCCAATAATAAGATCTAAAATCCATGCACTCTCTCTAGCTACTTCATAAATAAGTGACGTAGATAGAAAACTACGTTCAACTCCAAAATAAATTAAACCAGCAATAGCAGAAGCACCAACAATCCAATTCAATGAACTAATATTTTCTTTCCTAAGATATGACAACCATTCATGATAAGCTAGATAAAATAAGACATAGACACCAATCACACAAACAAAACCATTGAATATATCTCTACCTTCATTTATGTATAAACTATATGGTTGTGTAGACCAATAAAAAGCAAAAATGATCCATCCAAAAGTCTTTAAAATTTTTCCAAAACTATATTTAGTTGTTAAAAAACCAATAAATAATAAAATTAATCCTAAAAAAATTGGAATTTGAATTAAAGATTTAACATTATCATCAGGACTTGTAGGAAAATAAAGATAACCTGCTATAAGCAGAATTGTTGGAACAATAATAAAAAGTAAAGAAAGTATCTTGTTAGTAATATTATATTCGTTTGGATTCATATCTCTTTTACTCACATATAGATTTTATTTAATAGAATTTTCATAAAAAAGAAAAAAAATAGTTTTTATTTATAGACCAAGAATACTTAGAAATGGTTTATACCAATCACTATATAGTTGTAATATTTGATGATCCCACATAATACAGATTAATCCGACTAAACCAATTAATGTAATCCAAAGCCAGTAAGTACCTACTATTTGATCTATTTTTAAACGAGCAATTGCTACACGTATCAATGTCACTGAGAATAAAATTATAATTAATACTTTGACAAGATAAAAGATGAAGTCAACGGCTAAAGCAGGAATATTATTAAACCCTAATAAACCTGATATATTATACGGGAAAAACAATGCAACAATAATACTTGCCATAACAACTGTTTTTACAGCATCTGTTAGATAAAAAATACCAAGGTTACGACCAGAATATTCAGTAAGGAGTCCACCTGCAATTTCTGTTTCTGCTTCAGGGGAATCAAATGGAATTTTTGATAACTCTGCAGGTGTTACAATCATTAGAACTAAAAATAATATTATAAAACCAATAAATCCAAGTATTCCAAAGTTACCCCATAATGGATTCGCTGCAATAAATGATAAAGAAAATACATTTGTTGCATTAACATTAATTGTTTTTAGTATCCATGCAATAGTTATAATAATAATTGCAAGAGGAAATTCATAGGCAATCATTGTTGCCATTTCACGCTGTGCACCAATAGTTGCATAGGTACTTCCACTGGCAAAACCTCCTATTACCATTGCAAGACTTGGAATCATCAATAAGTAAAGAATTAATATTAAATCACCACTACCTTCTGCAATTGGATTTATGCTACCTAGAGGTATATAAAGAAGTATTGAAATTGTACCAATAAGACCTATAAGTGGAGCCCAGTTGAAAACCCAGGGTATAGCATTATCTGGTACTATGTTTTCTTTAGTAAAAAGTTTTACAACATCACGGAATGGCTGACGAATTGGTGGACCTATTCGACCTTGCATATGTGCAGATAATTTTCTATCTATACCTTTGTAAATTAAACCAAAAAAGATACCAAATATAGCTAGAACTAATGTACCAATTACAATTGTTATGAACTCTAATGAAAAATCTGCTATATTAACCATATTAGATCACTCCTATAACAATAAATAATACACCTAAAATTATCACAAACCATAGTATATAATCACTAACATTACCATTATGCATATCTTCTAAAACATTGTAAACACTATTTAAGGTCTTAGTAAAACCCCAATAAAGATTTTTTCCTCTTACATGCATTTCATTTTTACTATACTCAGGATTTCCAGATAAAAATGCTTTAGTTTGCTCAGTATTTTTTTTGTAGCCTTTTTTACCAAAACCTCGAAGAATATACATTAAAAGTAATGCAATAACAAATGCTAATCCCCATACAAGTGGATTCCAAAAACCACTACCTGTTTCTAAATTCTTTAGGATAGTATCTATCATAAAATTATACACCTCCAACTATAGCATTAATATAACTAGTTGTACTCTGTAAAGCTTCAGCTGCAGGTGTTATAAGATTATCAATTATTAAATTTGGAAATAGTCCAACAAAAACTATAATGCATGCAATAAAACCCATTGCAATTAGCATACTTTTTGGAACTTCTTTTATATATTTTAAATTTGGAAGTTCTGGTCCTAAAAATATTGACTGGAAAACCTTTACAAAAACTGCAAGAAGCATAATACTACATAGTATGGCAATAATTGAAAGAATTGGGCTTATTTGATAAGTAGATTGATAAATTAATAGTTTTGATGCAAAACCATTCATAGGTGGCATACCTGAAACAGCTAATAATCCAATTAGGAAAAATATAGTTGTATATTTCATATTTCGAGCAAGACCACCTAGTTTGTTTAGAGATGTTTGTTTTGTTTTAAAATAAATCGCTCCTGCTACTAAAAATAAAAGCCCTACATCAAGCGCGTCATTGAAAATATGAAATATTCCTGCTTTTAGAGCAAGAAATCCTGATTCACTCATTAAAATACCATTATCTGTACTTGATATAGTTATAATTGCAGCTCCAAATGCAAGAAACATATAACCTATTTCTGCAACTGCTGCATATGCAATCATTTTAGTAAAATCAGAGCGTTTAAGTGCTAGAAATACACCAATAAAAATACTTAACACTGCTAATGCAATAATTATCGCACCTAATAAAATACTGGGACTAATAATCGTATCACCAATTTGATTTACCACAGTTAGTAATTGATTACCATAAATAGTAAAAATTACTCTTAAACCACCATAAAGCCCTGCAAGAGTTGTACCAACTAATACAATAGTGACTGAAGCAGGGGATCGAGCATATGCATCAGGTATCCACATATGCATTGGTGCAAGACCAGATTTCAAAGCAAGTGCACCAATAAGTAATACTAAAGCAATTTTATCAAGAAGATTATAACTGATATTATTTGCTACAACTGCCATATTCAATGCATTATATTGACCATAAAATATTCCAACTGCAAAAAGAATAAATAAAGCACCTATTGAACTAATAACAATATATTTAAAACCTGCTTGTACAGATAACTTTTTATCAATTCTAAAAGCAATTAATGCACAAGATGCAATTGAAGTAATCTCAATAAATACAAAGAAGTTAAACAAATCACCAGTTAAAATCATACCCAGCATCCCTGCAGTCATAAGAAGGAGTAATGTATAATATTTATCTTGACCAGTTTCCTCTTTCATAAAACCCCATGAGTAAATAACTGCAGCAAGTGGTAAAATCACTGCTATTAAGGCCATTAATGCATTCATCGCATCAACTTCAAATAAAATTCTGATAGCATAAGCTGAACCACCAGAACCTATGACTGTTTTATCTCCTCCAAAAACATAAGTTACAATACCACTTGTTGTAACTTCATTTATTAAAATAGCTATCAAAAATGCAGTAATAATAGTAATAATAATTACAAATGTATTCCTTAACTTATCATTAATCTTACCTATTAATGGTGTTAAAAAAGCACCAAGTAATGGTATCGCAACAATAAGTGCAGGAGAATGATTAGTTAAAAAATCCATCATTATTCTTCATCCTCCCTTATTTTTCTAACATCAAGTGTCAGGTAATGTCTATAAATTTGAACTACTAAAGTAAGCATAAGAGCAAGTACAGCAACACCAATAACAATACTTGTAAGAGTCAAAGCTTGCGGAACAGGAAGACTCATAATTCCACCATCTGAACTAGTATAAATTGGGGCAGTACTATCTGAACGAAAACCAAGGGTTATAAGAAACAAGTTTACACCACTTTCAATAAGAGTAATACCAATTATAATTTTGATAAGATTACGCTTGAAAACCACTGCATATAAACCAATTAAAATAAGCCCTGCTACTGCTAGATATGGAACATAAAAAACATTCATTCAATTTCACCTTCTTTGTTTTTGTTTGTTGCATATGCCATAACAAGAACAATTGCAAATAAACCTGCAATAACTTTAATTCCAACAGCAAAATTCATCAGTGGAAGAACACCTGCTGTGTTAATATTCGCAGCAGTATTCATGTAATTAACCTGCGATCCAAATATGCCAAAAAAATCAGTTGTATTTGCCATAAAATTAAGGAAAAAAACAGAACCAAAGATAAGCCCTAAAAAACCTAGACCAATAAACGCAACAGCCCCAATACTTTCAAAAATAGAAAGATGCTTTTCTTTGATCTTTTTCATAGTCCAATAAGAACCATAAGAAATAAGAATCATAGCAAATCCTGAGGCAACAACCGCACCTCCCTGAAAACCACCACCTGGTGTCAAATGACCATGAGCAATAACATAAAAACCAAAAATCACAACTAATGGGAGAGCAATACTAGACATTGTTTTAACAATTTTACTCATCCCACTCATTTTTTCAACCTCCTAAATAGAACTATTACTCCAGCAACTGCTGCAAAAAGTACAGTAGCCTCACCAAGTGTATCAAAACCTCGATAATCAAATACAACAGATGTTACAGCATTATTTGCACCTGCTTCTTCCTGACAATTATTAATTATATAATCATCCATATTAGAAACATTAGGATTACCAAAATCATGTATGGCAAAAGCAGTAACAATAAAACAAACTGCGACTACTGCAAAAAATAATGCTGCAATTATATCTCGTTTATTCATTATACTTCATCCTCCATACGTTTTGTTCCTCTAATCGCAATAATTAAAATAGCAGTAGTAAGACAGGCACCTACTCCCGCTTGAGCAATTGCTACATCTGGTGCTTGAAGTATAAAAAATTCCAAAGAAAGTAATAAACTCATTGCAGCTACTGCAATTGCAGCTGCAATTAGATCCTTAAGATAAACAGCAAAAATCGAAGAAACTATAATTAAAACTGGTAAAAAAATGTGAATTATATCAATTAATTCCATTATTCTAAGCCTCCTTCTCTATCTTCTTTTTTCCTTTTTGTTTTATATCAGCACTTTCCTCTATATGATCAACAACTGCGCCATAAGGTTTAACACCACTACGATGTGCAGCGCGAGCAATCGCATGAGCACCAGTTGGATTAGTTAGAAGTATTGCAATAAGTGCAAAAAATGTATGAATTGTCATAATAGAACCATTAGAATCACCATAAAACCACATTTTAAGTCCAATAAGTATCACAGATCCACATAAGAAAATTGATCCAAAAGTAGTACATTTTGTTCCAGCATGAAGACGAGTATAAACATCTGGAAAACGTAATAACCCAAAACCTGCTAGTAAATTAAAAAAGACACCAATTCCTAATAAAATATAAATAAGGATATCAAACCACATCTAAATATCCCCTCCTTCAAGAAATTTTGCAATAAACAATGTTGAAATAAAAGAAAGAAAAGCATAAACAATTGCAACATCGATATATATTACTGAACCAGCAGCTATACCAAAAATAATCATACCAACTATAACCAAAGTATTAACTGTATCAAGACCAACAACTCTATCTGGTGCCGTAGGTCCCTTTACAATTCTTATAATTGACATTATAACTGCTAAAATAAGTACACCTAAAACAATTAGATAAACTTCATCAAAACCAGATATCATTCTGCAATCCTCCTAATCCATTTTTCAAAACTACCACAAATATATTTACAATCAACAGGCGGTTTTTTTAACGCCTCATTTTTCACATTTATCCAATGAATATACAAATCATTGCTATTCTCATCAATATCAACACTTAGAGTACCGGGTGTAAGCGTAATAGAATTTGCAAGCATTGTAACACCTAGATCTGTTTTTAAATTAGGGGAAATTTTTACGATACCTGGATTAATTTTACCTGTAATTACTCTATATGCAACATCAATATTTGCTTTTGCAAGAGAAATAAAAAATGGTCCAATAATATATCCTAAAAAAATAAACCATCTTACAGGATTTAACATTCTAAAACTTTTTTTAATAAAAATTTTTCTTCCAATAATTCCAACTATAACAGATAAAATAATTCCAAATAATATTTCCTCAATACTCCATAAACCTAAACCTAAGAAATCTGATCCTTCTACATTACTACCTACAGTAAATAACAAATATATTACAAAACTAAATAAGGCCGTAATAATTAACGATAACATTGTTTTCCTCCCTTATATCACTCTATTTATTTAACTCAAGATAATTATAATTGTTTTTAAAATGTTATGGTTTTTTAAAAAAGAAAATATCAAAAGTAATATACAACAAATATATATCTATTAGAAAATCAAGGGGAGGTTTATTAACATGAATGTTAAACTAATTGGTTTTACTCCTAATCCTGAGAAAATACCTGCTATGGCTGCTAAACTTACACATAGTAAAATAAAACCTGAGGATTTAGATAAAACATCTGATGAAGAATTAACAAACATACTACAATATGTTATGAACTTAGGTCATACTAGTGTTATTGAGCATACAAGCTTTACCTTTGCTATAAGTGATGTAAGTCGTAGTTTAACACATCAATTAGTAAGACATCGAATAGCAAGCTATGCACAACAAAGCCAAAGATATGTAGATTTCAAAAAGCCAAACTATGTAATTCCTCCAACAATTGTAAAAAACAAAAAAATGAACAAAGCCTATAATGAAACTATGACATTAATCTGGGAACAATATAATAAACTTCTCGAAATAGGTATACCTGCCGAGGATAGTCGTTTTATATTACCAAATGCTGCATGTACAAATATTATGGTTACAATGAATGCTAGATCATTGTTAAATTTTTTTGAATTAAGATGCTGTCTACATGCCCAATGGGAAATTCGTGAACTAGCAAATAAAATACTTAAAGAAGTAAAAAAAGTAGCTCCAATTATTTTTAAAAATGCTGGACCAACATGTAAAACAAAAAATATTTGCCATGAAAATAAAAAAGATTGTCCACTTTATCCAAAGTGATTTTAAATGGATAGACCACACATTATTATAAATTGTGCAATGAGCCTGGATGGTAAAATTGCATCTAAATCTGGTAAACAAATCAAAATTTCTTGTGAAGAAGACATTAAACGAATGTATAAACTCAGAAACAATTCAGATGCAGTCCTAGTAGGTATTGGCACAGTTCTTTCTGATGATCCAAAACTTACAGTTAAAGATAAATATGTTAAAAATCCAAAACAACCAATTAGAATCGTTCTTGATACAAATTGTAGAACTCCAAGTAATGCATTAGTTGTAAATAATACTACAAAAACCTTAATTATTACTGATAAAGAATGTAATAAAAAATATCAAAATAATGTTGAGTTAATAAAATGTAAAAGTGATGGTAAAGGCTTTGTCTATTTAGAAAATCTTATAGAAATTTTGAAAGAAAAAGGAATAAAAAAACTTATGGTAGAAGGTGGAAGTACTGTAATTGGTAGCTTTTTAAAATCAAATCTTTTAGATGATATGTTTGTTTACGTTGCACCGATGATAATCGGTGGAATAAATACTCCATCACTAGTAAAAAATATTAATGAAAACATAAACCTTAGATTAGTTAAAATTAAAAAAATTGGGATGGGAACTTTATTACATTTTAGATTGATAAAATGAAATTTTTATGCGATCAAATGCTTGGAACACTAGCAAAATGGCTTCGTATATATGGTTTTGATACATTTTATGCTAATTCTAAAATCTCAGATAAAAAATTAATTAAGATTTCAAAAAATGAAGATAGGTGTTTAATAACCCGAGATAAAGAACTTGCTTTTAGATGTAAAAAAGAAAATATTAAAATAATACTGTTAAAAGTTAAAAATTTAGATGAACAATTAAAACTAGTATTACATGATTTAGAAATAGATAAAGATAAATTTCTTTCAAGATGTATTATATGTAATTCTATGGTATCTAAAATTAAAAAAGAGGCTGTAAAAAATAAGGTCCCTATAAAGATATATGAAAAACATAAAAATTTTTGGTTTTGTAATAAATGTGATAAAATATACTGGAAAGGTAGTCATTATGATAAAATGACTCAAAAATTAAATAATCTATAACATTTTAACCATTTGAGCATGAGGTATTCCTTTAATTTTAATTATACACTCTGGATCTATTAAACCTATTTCTATTGCATGTCTAATGGTTTCATCTCCTACTAAATTTGCTATTGTTGCATCTTTTAATAACTTCTTTAAAATTTCAGGAGTCACTCGTTCACCATTATAAAAATCTTTTTTAACCTCGATTTGAAATTTCCCCTCCTCAAAAGTTTTACCAATAAGATTTTCATCGCATGCTGCTAATAAGACATCATTTCCTTGTCTGTAGATTTTAATGCTTATCATTTTTTTTGTTCAACCTATTTTATTGTTATCTATTATAATGTTAGAAATAGGTTATTTATATTTTTTTCTTAAAATAATGCTTTATTTTAATAAAATAGTTACATCTAAATTACAATAAAATTATAATCATTTTTTCATAATATAAAAAGAGACTTTTATAGAAAATTTTATATAATAGTTATATCAAACAAAATACTTTTTTATTTAAAAAACGTAGTTCTAAATATTAAAAATTATATACACGTTTTTACACTCAGGGGTAATAAAAAAAAGATTTTTTCAAGAGAAAAATATGAATAATATTATTAAAACATTCTCCGAGCATGGAACCTTTATTCAACAGGAAACACTAGATTACATCATGTCAAAAAAAGATCCTTATAAATTTGCATCTTTTTTAACACAAAATCTTAAGGATTACCCACTTGTTTTAACATTAGAACAAGTAAAAAATATCGAAAATATCAGCCAAAAAGATGAAGAAACTGATAAAAAAATATTACAATCTAATTTTGAAAATAAAGAAATACAATCAAAAATGTTATCTGCGATATATAGTAAAGAAATTTCTAATAAACCTCTTTTTAACAGTATTGTAGAGTATGAAGAATCAGATGAAGAAGATGAAACATATAATGAACAAATAAATGAAGTAAAGCCAAATATAATTTCTCTTAAAAAAATTAAAGGATGGAAACCTCTTTCAAAAGAATATGAACCTGAAATACAAATATTTAAAGATGTTACAGGAAATAGTACATCTGAAGGAACAACTGATGATTTTAGTAAATTATTTATTAATCGTTTTAACTCGATTAAGAAAATACTTAGAAATCAAAGAAGAGAACTATCAAACTCAATTCCAATAAACAGAATAAAAAATAGTGGATTAAAAGATATCCAAATTGTTGGAATTGTAAAAGAAGTAAGAAATACAACAAATGGACATCGCTTAATAGAGCTAGAAGATGAAACTGGAATAACGGTTTGTATTGCCCTTAAAAATGACCGTGAATTACTTAAAAACGCAAATGAAATAGTCTTAGATGAAATAATAGGTCTTCGAGGTCAACTAAGTAAAAATAAAGATTTGTTTGTTATACATAATATAATATGTCCAGATATAAGTGTACAAAACTATAAACACAAATCAGAGTTACAATTGTATGCTGCTTTTCTCTCTGATATACATATTGGAAGTAAACAATTTATGCAAAAAGAATGGGAAGAATTTCTAAGATGGCTTAACGGAGAAATAGGAAATGGACGTCAAAAAGATGTAGCAGGAAAGATAAAATATATTGTAATACCTGGTGATGTTGTAGATGGAATAGGTATTTATCCAAATCAAGAAAAAGAGCTCTCTATTATAGATGTTTATAGACAATATGAGGTACTATCAGAACAATTAAGCTTGATACCAGATTATATTTCAATAATTATTCAACCTGGTAATCATGATGCAGTAAGACCTGCAGAACCTCAACCAACTTTTGAAAAAGAAATACAAGATCTATTTACTGGAAGAGATATAAAATTTGTTGGAAACCCATGTTATTTTTCTTTACATGGTGTAGAAATACTGTCATATCATGGGCAAAGCCTATTAGATTTTGCTACAAATATTCAGCATCTAAAATATAATGAACCAGTTGAAATTATGAAAGTAATGTTAAAGAAACATCATCTAGCTCCATCATATGGAGGATACACACCACTTGCACCAGAACACATAGATTATATGGTAATAGATAAAATACCAGATATTTTTGTAACTGGGCATGTTCATCTTGCACAAATTAGTGAATATCGCGGTGTAACATTAATTAATGCAAGTAGTTGGCAATCACAAACAACATACCAAAAGATGCTTAATTTTATACCTGACTCTGCTAAATTACCAATTGTTGATTTAAAGACAAGTAATGTTACAATGATGGATTTCAACAAGAAATAAAAAGTTGTTTAGATATTGTAATTTAACGTAGGAAAATCACATTAAATTTGCTTTCTCTATTATTTCTTGTATATTTAATATTAATAATTGATTAATTTTTTTAATATGATCTAGTTCTTTATTAACAGCTTTCATTTTTTTATCAATATATTCTATTTGCGTAAAAATTTCTTCCATACTCTTTATTTTTTCTTTCATCTTATTCCTCAGATTAGTTCTTTTAACTGATGTTATTTAAGTTTATCTTGTTATTATGCTAAAAATTACATTTGTACAATTTGTTATTTTGATAATAATTAAAGAGATTGTAATATATTAAATAAGGAAAATGTGTAACCTAAAGATTTATCCCTTTTTGTTTTTTTAATATTTTATTTAACATTTGTTAGTTTATTATTTTTATCATAACCTTTTTGTAACAAAGATAATTATATATATGATAAATTATATTACTTATGCTGTTTAGGGTAGAGGGAGGAAGATATTTCTCTAAATTTTTTCATATTTACTCCACGTTTTTTCTCTCTCGATCCCCCCTACATTTTTTTATATTTTTGTGATTAAATATTCAATTTCTTTTTATATATAAAAACTATTTACCTTTATATGCCGAAAAATAGTACAGAACAAGTTAAAAAAGATGAAAAAAAGATATTAGATTTTTTAGAAAATAATGCAAATAAAAATATAAATGATATAGCAAAATCTTTGGGTTTTTCAAGACAAAAAGTATGGCGTATAATAAAAAAACTAGAAGAAAAAAATGTAATATGGGGATATAATGCTGTCATAAATCCGAAATATCTAGACAAAAAAGATTTTTTGTTGATAATTAAAAGATCAAATAAAGCGATTAATAGTTCAATAATAAAAAAGGCGATAGATGAGGAATTTATAAATGATCTTAACATAATAGGAGTTAAGCTTATAGATAGTTTGTATACAAATGGATTTTTCGATTGGATATTATATTTTTCTGCACCTGATATAAAGAATGCTAAACATTTTTTAGATTATTTAAATAAAAATTATGAAGGATTTGTATCAGAATCACATTTAATTGAGGTTATCTTTCCGATGACGAAATGTGGAAAGTCAAATCCTGAAATTGATAAATTAGGCAATTTTTTCGGTATTCAATAATTATTTTCTTTTTTTTAACTATATTTTTTATTGTTACTTTTACACATTTTTTTAAAGTGAAATTTATAAACTAAGATTAGTTTATTGATTTATAATTTAAGGTAGGGAAAATGGGGAGATTAGAATCAATATTTTGCTGCCAAAATTGTAATAAAACATTGTGGTTGAAATACTATAAACTTCCTGATGGAAGAACAGTATGTCTTAAATGTTTTGATTTTTTAATTAGATCTGGTGAAATAGAAAAAATAAAGGAAAAAGAAAAAAGAGGTATATTAGGATCAATTTTTAATTGTCAAAATTGTAGTAGTACATTATGGCTAAATTATTATAAACTTCCTGATGGAAGAACAGTTTGTCCTAAATGTTTTGATTTTTTAATCAGAACAGGTGAAATAGAAAAAATAAAGATAAAAATAAAAAAATTTGAAAATGAAAGAGATTTATTATCGGTATTAAATAGAAAAGAAATTGATGGTTAATTTAATGAAGATTGAGAGGAAAAAATGCAAAAAATGGTAGTAGTATTAATTTTTTTAATGATGATTAGTATAGGTTTTTTAGATGGATGTATTGAAAAAAAAGACTCAGATGGAGATGGATATGAAGATGAGATTGATGCTTTTCCAGATGATTCTACTGAATGGTTAGACTCCGATATGGATGGCTGGGGTGATAATAGTGATGATTTGCCTACTGACTCCTCTCTTCATCTTATTGATAGAAAGTTTTTTTTAAAAGAGGGTTTTGGAGGAAAAATTTTTCCTGTAAACATTACGATTCTAGGAGTTGTTGGTTACGTTGTTAGAGTTGAAAGTGATATAAAATATATTGAGTTGTCATGGAAAATAATTAATCCTCCACCGGAGAATATAACATTAGAAGAACAGGAAAAAATTAGTATAGAAATTCAAAACTCTGATGGAGTATTAGTTTTTGATTTTAATAAACAAATCGATTTTAAAACTACTACTAATAGACTTACTGTAACAAATGATAATTGGGGAAATTGGATTATACGATACATAAATTATAATGATTACAATGTTACTTTTCACATAGATATGTATAAAATGAAATAACTATACCAAATAAATTAAAATTAAACCAAATCTCTGATTATTTTTATCATTAATAATTCTTAAAAATTTTGTAATCTAAATAACTGAACTTTTTTAATTATGTTACATTTATATTAAATATTAAAAAGAAATAACATTTAAGAGGATTTAATTTATTCAATTATTTAGAGTAAGGTGGAGGTAAAGATTTTGAAAATTAAAGATATTATGACAAAAAATCCTATTACTGTTTCACCAGATTTTTCAGTAGGTCATACATTAAATATTTTTAATAAAAATCATGTAAGATCTCTGCCGGTTGTTAATAATGATGAAATAGTTGGAGAAATTAATTTTCAAGATATTTATACAAAGAGTTTAAATCGTCAAGAAAAAATTTCAGAGTTAATGTCTAAAAATCCATTAACAATCTCTCCTGATGATGAGTTAGTTAATGCTGTTGAATTACTTAAAAAAACAAATAAATTTGAAATCATTGTTGCTAAATATGATAAATTTGTTGGGGTTTTGTCTGTAGAGGATATTATTAAAAAAGTACAGGCTAAAAAGTAAACATATTTATTAATTTAATTAATATTTACTAAAAATAATTTGTAAAAAAATATAAAAGAGAGAATAAATAATGCTCTCTGAGTGTTTTAATTTTATATTTATATCTAG